>JBCCFA010000119.1:0-10364 GCA_039029975.1 Pseudomonadota bacterium | reverse complement strand
CGATTTTGCTAATCCCGGGCTTATGGTATCGCTCTGCGAAGGCCAAACGATTGCGGGCAATTGAGCGCCAAATGCCCGATGCCTTAGCAATGGTCGCGGGGTCTTTGCGAGCCGGCGCGAGTTTGAATATTGCCTTAGAGAATTTAGTCGCGGAGCAACCGCCGCCCTTGTCTCAAGAATTTGACATGTTGCTGAAGGAACAGCGACTCGGGGTGGATCTAGATATCTCTCTCGGCAACATGGAAAAGCGCATTCCGCTACAAGATTTTTCGATGCTCGCCACGGCGTTGCGAATTAACCGGGAAGTGGGCGGCAATTTAGCGGATACCATTGAGTCACTTGGGGAAACGCTTCGCCGCAAAGGCACAATGGAAGGCAAAATCAAAAGTCTCACTGCACAAGGCCAAATGCAAGGGTATGTGATGACGGGCTTACCGGTATTGTTAGCCGTATTACTGAATTTTCTTGAGCCCGAGGCCATGGAAAAATTATGGACAACCGGTGTGGGTTGGGTCGTCATCGTGGTGATTGTGGTGATGGAAGTGCTGGGTTACTCAATGATTAAAAAAATCACGACTATTGATGTATAGGATTGCGACATGAGTTTTCGCGATATAGTGAATGCACCATTACCTTTAGTGACCGCGGGTTGCATATTTTTATCTGTGGTCTGTGCGTATTTGCTTATGCATTGGGTCTACGATTTGGTCGAAGAGGAAGATCGCACCTATATGGATCCTTTGCCGCCAATCTTAAAGTTCTTTTGGCCACCTATTCAGATTATTGCGCATTTTGTCTGTGGCATGTTCGTGCCCTACGACTACTTGGAAATGACCGAGCGCAAGTTGGTGCACACGGGCGTTAGCTATTTGCTCACCGCCGAAGAGTTCGTTGCAATTCGAATTGTTGCCGCCATTGCCTTTCCAATTGCCACTGCAATTATCATGAGTGTGATGGAAGAACCCATTCCCTTGCTGTATGTCGTTGCGCCTATTCTAGGATTTTTCTTTCCAGATATTTGGTTGGCGGATACCCGCAAGAAACGCGAACTAGCGGTGATACGTGCCATGCCGGTGTATTTGGATTTCATTACAATGTGTGTTGAAGCCGGATTGAACCTCACGGGCGCGTTAGCCCAAGCGATGGAAAAAGCGCCGCATGGACCACTAAAGAATGAATTTGGTATTGTGCTGCGCGATCTGCGTGCCGGCGTGTCGCGCGCTGATGCGCTCAAACGAATGTCCGATCGTTTACAGATTCCGGAGGTCACCAGTTTTATTAGCTCCATGGTCCAAGCTGAAAAAATGGGCGCGAGTTTAGTGACTGTGCTCAAAGTCCAGTCGGAACAGCGGCGTAACGAACGCTTCCAGCGCGCGGAGAAAATGGCCATGGAGGCACCAGTGAAACTAATCGCGCCGCTAATCATATTCATTTTCCCGGTGACCTTTATCGTACTAGGGTTCCCGATCGTGATGAAATTCATTGGTGAAGGCACATTTTGAGGAAAGGATCGCTGTTAAATGAGCGCGACGAGGTTATGGTCGAAACGGTGTACAAAGCGGAGCGGAGTTTGGAGAGAATGCGTGGCTTGTTGGGACGAACGCTCCAACCAAAAGAAGGTTTCTTATTAGAGCCCTGCAATTCCGTTCACACGTGGTTTATGAGTTATCCCATAGACGTCGTATTTCTCAATAAACGCGGCATTATCTTGAAAATTGTCCACAGCTTAGGTCCTTGGAAAATGGCCGCGAGCTGGACCGCTCGTGCGTGTTTAGAGCTACCGGCTGGATATGTCCGCGAACAAGGTTTATCGGAAGGCCAGTATTTGCTGTGGGGGGATGGCGCGTAATGCTTGGCTTTATCGCCACTAAGCTTAAACCGCTGTTTTTCGTATCCCTGCTAACTGGGTCGCTCTGCGCGTGCAGTAATACCGAGACCAAAGATCCAGCGCCGGCGCCAGCGGCCGCGCAATCCGAGAAAAACACGGAAAAGGACATAGATTCGGCAGAAACGCTGGCACTCGCGGAACGCGCGTATGCGGCAAAGGATTGGCAAACGGCCGAGAAGAATTATGTGTTAATTACCCGCGCGATACCGAAAGAGGCGCACCCGTGGTTTCGACTAGGCAATATCTATGCGCGAACCGAGCGTCCAGAATATGCGGTGCGCGCTTACAAAGAAGCGTTGTTGCGCGATCCGTCGTTGAGCAAAGCTTGGTACAACATGGGCTTAGTGCAATTACGCCAATCGGCAAATAGCTTTTTGCAGATGCGTTCCTATGCGACAGATAATTCCGACGCCGAATCAAAAGCCAGCACGATGTACGATGCGGTCCTAGATGTGATTACCAACGGACCCGGTAGGGCGCGAACTTTCGCGCAACCCGCTGAGGAAACGTCAGAACCGGCATGGATTGCAATTCCCGGTGACGCCGAAGAATCAACTGACACTGCGGCTGCTGAATCTGTCGCCGAAACTGGAGCGGCATCTACGCCTCAGTCGGATCCCGAACAAGAAGGGCAGGACGAAGCGCCATGAGCATTTTTCGTGGTCGCGTGCTCAATCGAGGCCAAGCGATGGTCGAGTTCGTGATCGTTGTGATACCGCTATTGTTGCTTGTGCTTGGCGCGTTGCAATTCGCCCTGATCTATCATGCAAAAATAACGCTTAACTATGCCGCATTTGAAACGGCGCGCGCAGGTTCTTTGACAGGGGCACGCATGATTTTCATGGAGAACGCATTTACGCGAGCGCTAGCGCCCTTATACACCACGCCCTATTTATCGCAGGGCGCTAGTTGTTCCAGCGACTACACGATCGACTACACGGCGGATGTCGGGGTGGCCGCAACGCCTCGAAACCTTAATATTACCCACGTTGAATGTGCACGTGATTTCGTGAGACGGTTGGTAGGCGGTGGCTATGCGCGGATTGTTTTAGTTAATCCTGGCCCGAATTCATTTTTGGATTTTCGCGAAGATTTCGAATCCGTGCGTGATTACGATCCTGCCGAGGACTCATTGCTGAGTGGTAGAGCGACAATCCCTAACGATAATTTAATGTATCGAGACGCGAGCCCCGGTATCAATTCAGAACAAAGCATTCAGGACGCGAACCTAATCAAAGTCCATGTGAGTTTATGCTACGAGCTGATGGTGCCTTTGGTTGATCTAGTGATAAAAGAGCTTCTAACGCTTGGCGAAGATCCAACGGCGGATTTTGTGGGCATCGATCACGGCGACAGTGCCGCGGCTTACGGCCGCGGTGGTTTTTCTATTGTTGGCACCGGCACTTCCACCTTTGGCGGCAACTGCGCGAATCGAACTGACGATCCGTCACCCGATCAGCAAAATTTCCGAGGCATCCCGATATATGCTCAGGCGATTATGCGTATGCATTCGCCAGCGGTGAAAGAGGGCGACGAAACAGAAATGGCGTGCAGTGGTTATTGTCCCTAGTTGGCAATAGCAATAGCTGAGTTATTTATTCGTCAGCCATACCGCCTCGAACGGACCCAGCGATATTTCGCCGCGAATATCTCCGATTCGCTGCCCGCTGATTAAATCGTACCATTGCTCCATATCAATCAGATTCAAATCACTCAAGGTAATGACTTGCGCTTGGCTGGTGACGTTATGCACGGCAAAAATGCTCTGTTGTCGATCGATGCTTTGCCGCCAAAACCCAAAAATGTTAGTGCCCAGATGTAGCGTGAATTGCGTGGCATTAGGGTGAAAGGCGGCTTGCTGTTTTCGCACTGCAATTAAATGAGTTAAAGCAGTAAAGATTTTTTGAGTATGTGTTCCAGAATCCTTTAGCTGATTTTCTAGTTCGTCTTTCTGCCAAATGTGTCGTTTAATGGAACGCAAACGGCCGGTATGTTCCACCCGCGCGTGGTCGTTTTCAGTGCCAAATAAACTGTGTATGTAAAGTGCCGGGATCCCTTCTAGCGCTAACATGATGGTATGGGCGCAAATAAAGCGAGCAATTTGATGCGCATCCGGCTCGCCGTTAATCGAGCCGGCTAAGGCATCGAATAAAGTGATATTGATTTCATAGGGTTTGCGTTCGCCGTTGAGTTCGCGGTAAGCAATCGCACCCCCAAAGGCTTGCATTGTATCGAGCATGTTGGTTGTTTCTTCCTCGCTCAACAAGCCTTCTAACGGCCTGACGCCAATGCCGTCGTGGGAAGCTAGAAAATTTAAATAGCATGAGCCTTGTTGTGGCGGTGGCATACTCATTAGCCAGGTTTTGAGATGGCGGCAATCTTCGCTAATCAAGGTGTGCACCATGAGCGGTGGGAGCGAAAAGTTATAGATCAGGTGCGCCTGATTGGCGTTACCAAAATAGGTCAGGTTCTCCCTGTTGGGGACATTCGTTTCTGTGATAATGACCGCATCATCATGACGGCTTTCGATCAGTAGCCGAATCAGTTTGATAATTTCGTGGGTTTGCGGCAAATGGATGCAGGCAGTACCGAGTTCTTTCCAGAGGAATGCCACCGCGTCGAGGCGGAACCAACGCACGCCCTTGTCTAGATAAAGGGAGATGATTTTTACGAACTCAACAAGCACGTCTGGATTCGCGAAATTCATATCGACTTGATCGGCGCTGAATGTGCACCAGACATGTTTTTTACCGTCAGGTGTTTTTACTTCTGTTAATAGCGAGGAGGTTCGTGGCCGCACTACCTGGCTGACATCAGTATTAGCAGGCACCGAGATGAAATAATCTTTGCCAGGGATTTCCCCGCGTTTGAAATTTTCAAACCACCGGCTACGCGCAGACGCATGATTAATCACGAGATCCGCCATCAATTTGTAGTTATCAGCAATCGCTTCAATGTCTTCCCATGAACCGTGCGATTCATTCACCGAGCTGTAATCGATAACGGCAAACCCATCGTCGGAGCTATAGGGATAAAATGGGAGAATATGGACTGTTGAGATAGCGTCCTTAAGGTAGTTGTCGAGGAAAATCTTCAGCGATTTTAAGGGCGTATTGTCATCACTAATGGTGTCCGCGTAGGTAATCAATGCGACATCGCTTTGATCCCAAATATTACGATGCGGTACCACCGGGAGCGGACTTGTTAGGCCCATGGTGTCGATTAAACTGTCGCAAATGTTATCGGCATTTTCGACCGGATAAATCGCTTTGAGATGATGAACAATGCGGTCACGCAATGCGTGCAAGACCGCGTTTTTAGAATTGCTCATAGTTTACTGGGCACCAAACTCCTTGGTGTCGGCTTCTACGGCTTCGTTAAAACGTTCCAATATATCCGGAATCGCCGCCACAACCCGGTTCCAGCTCGGAATAAACGGTGTTTCCATCGGGTTCTCTAAGAAAAAGTTGCCGGCCTTTACGATATTTTCTGCAAATAACTCCACCGCTTTTTCTTCTTCGTGACGATCAACTGTTAAACCATTAATCATGGCGTCATTGTAATAAATTTCTACGAAGTCGAGGGCAACTCGATAGTAGGTTGCTTTAATTGAGCGAAACGTTTCTGTTGAAAACACTTCGCCAGTGGTGGCTAATTTTCTGAACAAAGCCTTTGCGATATCGGTGCTCATGCGGGACAGTCCGGCATTTGGGTCATCTTCAGATAAAGGCTGATGTTTGTGATCGTACACATCGGCAATATCTACCTGACAGATTTGGTTGGCGGCGTAGTTCCTATTCATTTCTGATAGCACACCAATTTCTAAGCCCCAGTCGCTAGGGATTCTAAGATCGTTCACCACGTCCATGCGCATTGAGAACTCGCCGGCTAAGGGGTAGCGAAAACTATCTAAAAATTCCAAATAAGGGTGCGCGCCATAGATGCGTTTCATAGCGCGGAGCAGCGGCGTGACTAACAATCGGCTTACGCGTCCGTTTAGTTGATTGTTTGCAACGCGTGCGTAAAAACCTTTGCAGAATTCATAGTTGAATGCCGGGTTAGCAACCGGATAAAGCAATCTCGCCAAAAGTTCGCGATCGTAGGTGACGATATCGCAATCGTGAAGGGCAATCGCTTCCGCGTCGCCGCGTGATAGGATATAACCAAGGCAGTACCAAACGTTGCGTCCCTTGCCGAGTTCCTTAGGCGCGAGACCTTTGTCAGCGAGCTCTTCATCCAAGGCTTGTAATCGCGGTCCATCATTCCACAACACCCGGTGCGGTTGCGGTAGGCGGGAGAAAAAATCCAGGGCGTGGCGGTACTGTTGTTCATCTGCGCGATCGAGTCCGATCACAATATTGTTCAAATAGGGGACTTTGGCGATGTGCTCGATAATATTGCCCAGCGCTGGGCCTTCGAGCTCCGAGTAAAGCGATGGTAAGGTCAGCGCCATTGGCCGCACTTTACTAAATGACAGAAGTTCATCTTCGAGATTCGCAAGCGGGCGATTGGTTATGTTGTGCAACGTCGTAACGATGCCGCTCTGGTAGAAATCTCCCACTTCAGTCTCCCAAAAATAAAATCACGTGTGGATAACTAGCGCATCCCAATTCCCTTCAGCCGACATCGGCTAGAATTTCGTCGATTCCCTCGCGCCAACCTAATGGTCCTTCCGCTTTGGTATATCTCACATCGGGGTGATTGATTGTGATACCGCTGCCGGCCGGATTACTCACCACCACTGCAATATCTGCGCCCGCGAGCATTTCTGCGTCATTTTGGCTATCACCTAGCGCGATCACGAGGCAACTTCGGGTCAAATCTGCACTAGTATTGAACATTTCGGTCATTCGCACCATTGCGGTGCGTTTATTGTGTGGGCCGGTAACATGGTGAAAGCGACCGCCACGCGTCAGTTGCAAGGCATTTTTGTCGAGATATTGCTCGAGCAACTGCAGCATGTCGCCATCGCCCAACCAGCGGAATGGTTCTGAGAATAATCGGTCTTTTGCCATGACGGCTTTATCGTTTGGTAAGCCGGTGAGCGCTTGTATCTCGTTGACACTCAGACTGGAGAACGTTTGAACCCGCTCGCCGAGCGCCAGCGCTTTCTCTGCCTTTTCAAGCACGGCACGAATTTCGATTATTGGGGTACCCAGCGAAACTATCGTTGGCGCCTCCTGCCAAGCACGCCCAGATGGCCGCCGGGTCCGAAAATCGTAATCTTTCGGTAAGGCAATCGCCGCGCCGTTCTCCACAATTAGTGGCTGACAGATGCCAAGCTGCTCGGCAAGCGCAATCGATTCGGCGAGCGTTTTACTTGTGTTAAAAATTATCGGTACATCGTGGTGTTTAAGCCGCTGGATAGCGGGTAGCGCTTGCTCGAACCCGTAGTCGTGATGGTCAAGCAAGGTGCCATCTAAGTCTGTGAAAACGAGTAGCGAGGCGATAGGAGTTGGCATTAACGAAATAATTCTTCGCTGAGGGAAAGCAGAGTATATCCAGCCTAGGCGGGTAAGGTATATCAACCCTTACGAATCAAACGTTTTTCTTATCAAGCTAATAATGTGTTTTGCGCTAATGAACGACACTTTCGAGGATGTACGCGCTATGTGAACATGGCGGCCGCAGACACGTTGAACAATGGTAAGCTTTGCGTCTCCAATAAATATTTTCTTAGCGAGTTATGAGCGAATCTCCTGAAATTGGTGAATTTATTGATGCAGGCGGGGTCAACACGAACTATCACGACCTCGGCGAAGCAGGTGGGAAATCACCCATCACGTTTATCCATGGTTCCGGTCCGGGTGTGACTAGTTTCGCGAACTGGCGATTAGTGTTTCCGGAGGTGGCACAGCATTACCGTGTGCTGGGACCGGATATGGTGGGATTTGGTTTCACCGATAGGCCTGCGGACGGTCGGTATTCGCTGGATCGTTGGGTCAAGCATTTTCTTGATTTTTTAGACGCGCTGGGTATTGAAAAGACGCATCTGGTCGGTAACTCGTTTGGCGGCGGTCTATCCGTGGCGCTCGCTATTCGCGCGCCCGAACGATTTGATCGGATTGTTTTGATGGGTGCCGCGGCAACACGCTTTGAATTGACTGATGGATTGGATTTTGCCTGGGGATACACGCCGTCGTTGGAAAATATGCGAAAAATGCTCGATCTTTTCGCCTACGATAGAAGCTTAGTGACGGACGAGTTGGCCAAACTCCGATATGAGGCGAGCTTGCGACCCGGTGTGCAAGAGGCTTACGCCTCAATGTTCCCTGCACCGCGCCAAAATGGGGTTAACGCGCTCGCCAGTAATGAGCAAGATATTCGTAATATTTTGCATGAAGTAATGATTGTACATGGCAGAGAAGATAAAATTATTCCACTAAGTGCGTCGATTCAATTAGCAGAACTGCTGCCGAATGCTCAACTGCACGTATTTGGGAAGTGTGGTCATTGGACCCAAATTGAACACAATCGTCGCTTCGTAGAATTAATTTTAAATTTTTTCAACGAAGCGAATTAAGCAAACAATCATTTCAAAAAAGAACGAAATCTTACTGAGTAACATCATGAACAATATGGCAAACAACGACGTTGTAATTGTAGATACTATTCGTACTGGCTTAGCAAAAGCGCACCGCGGCACTTTTAATCTCACACGTAGTGATGATTTGGTTGCACACTGTATTGATTCGTTAATCGACCGCAACCCGAAAGTCGAACCGGAATCGGTTGAGGACGTGATTCTGGGTGCGGGGCGTCAGCTTGGCGAACAGTCCGCCAATATGGCTCGGCATTCGGTCGTTCTGTCAAAATTGCCGGTCACGGTCCCCGCTACCACAATCTCTCGAGCGTGTTCTTCCGGCTTAAATTCGATCGCAATGGCCGCCACACAAATCGCCAGTGGGTATTCCGAAGTCGCAATGGCCGGTGGGGTGGAATCGATCACGGGCCTCGATCGCGGCGTGCCCGCGCAGTTTGACGAAAATCAGCGGTTGCTTGATGAAAAACCCGATATCTTTATGGCCATGGGCAACACAGCCGAGGTGGTTGCTCGTCGATACAATGTGACACGGGAAGCGCAAGATGAATACGCGCTACAAAGCCAACAACGCTATGCGGCCGCGGCCGAGAAAGGCCTGATCGGCGAAGAGATTGCGCCGATGACGGTGAATTGGCTGAAGATGGTGGATAAGGAAACTAAGCAAACCGAGATGGTCGCAGGCACCGTCGACAAAGATGAATGCAATCGACCGACGACAAGCTTAGACGGCCTGGCGAAACTCAAACCGGCTTTTGAGGAAGGCGGCTCGGTGACGGCCGGCAATGCGTCGCAGCTTTCAGATGGCGCGGCGATGAGCCTATTGATGTCGGCAAAACGCGCCGAGCAGTTAGGCTTAGAACCGCAAGCGTATTTCCGCGGGTTCACGGTAGCCGGTTGCGAACCGGACGAAATGGGTATCGGGCCAGTGTTCGCCATTCCAAAACTACTGGATTACGCCGGACTCAAGCTCGATGATATTGATTTGGTTGAGCTTAACGAGGCCTTTGCCTCGCAGTGCTTGTACTGTCGCGATCGTCTGGGAATAGATAATGAAATTTACAATGTTAACGGTGGATCAATTGCCATTGGTCATCCGTTTGGCATGACAGGCGCCAGAATGACGGGACTGATGGTTCGGGAACTTAAGCGACGGGATAAAAAGCTCGGCATCGTGTCAATGTGCATCGGCAAAGGGATGGGTGCCGCTGGTTTGTTTGAAGCCTGTTAAGGACGTTTGGCAATAATGCGCGCCACCGCGGCGCGCTCGCCGTTGGGCTCGGTGATTATTCTTTCTTCGTGAGTGAGGACGTCTAGATGGTTGAGTGCTGCACGTAACTCATCAGGTGCTACGCGAAATCTGGCGCTCTGCGGCCCCACGACCTCTGCCTCTGTTTGCATGTGCTCTTCGCAGATGACAAAACCGCCTGGCGACAGCTGATGAGTGACGGCGGTAAGTAACTTAACATCGACATAGCGAAACATAACGATTAGATGGTAGGCGGGAAATTCGTTTATTTGTGTTTCATCTAGATCTCGACGCTGCCAATTGATAGGGGTTGAGGTTTCAGGTGCTGTCTCTTTAGCGCGAGCTAAGCCAACGTCTGAAATATCGATGGCGTCCACGGTGAATCCGTGCGTGGAAAGATAGTGGGCATTGCGACCGGCGCCACAGGCCAAATCTAGCGCTCGCCAAGGTTCATTGGCCCCATTCTCATTTAACGATTCAGTGATTGCGCGCAGATTCTCAGCCAAAAAAACGCTTGGATAGGTTCTGGTTTCGTATGCACCTTCGGCATACTTTGTATCCCATTTCTTTTTGTCTTCTAGGCTCATGGCTTAGGTATATCACCCAATGTTCTTTGTTGATAGCGTTGCATGAGATTATTCGCAATAAGGGCGGAGACAACCAGCGCTACACCAAATAATTCAATT
>JBCCFA010000118.1:0-10374 GCA_039029975.1 Pseudomonadota bacterium | reverse complement strand
CTCACGCTAAGATCATTCGCCAAGATATGCCACAGCAATTCCTCTTGGGGGTGCAGCGTCGACTTAGATAAATAGGTTTGCCACCCGTTAGGATCCACACCAACAATTAATGGCAAGCCTTCCTCGCGCGCGACCCACGCCTGTTCTTTTAGCCATTGTTCATACATGATTTGGGCAGCTTGTTGATCGGTCATGTCAATGTCCGCTCTTAGTTCTGCCACGATTTCGTTAGCGGTTTTCATCGCTACCTGCCCGCCGCTTGATAAGCGATACGATAAATAGCACCGGCGTAATCATCCGACAGCAACAGTGAACCGTCGGCAAGCATTTCAATGTCTACCGGCCGTCCCCAATGCGCTTGACCGCGGAGCCACCCGGAGGCAAATCGCTCATAGCCTGCGACAGCGCCCGACTCATCAATAGTCGCCAACATGAGGTTGTAACCAACTTTCTTTGTGCGATTCCATGAACCGTGCTGAGCGAAGAATAATTTATTTTTATAACCTGGAGGAAACTGCTCGCCGGTATAAAATAACAAGCCAAGCGGGGCAACATGCGCTCCCAACACCAGCGCTGGCGGCGTGGCGTCTAATGGCTTAGCGGGTTTGAATTGATCATCCGCAATACCGTTGGCATGTACATAGGGGAAACCGAAAAACTGTCCCGGACGATCAACGCGATTGATTTCGCATCCTGGTTGATCATCGCCCATCCAATCTCGGCCATTGTCAGAGAACCAGAGCTTTTTGGAGCTTGGATGCCAGGCAAAGCCCACCGAATTCCGCACCCCATGAGCGTAAACCTGATGGGATTTTTTCGCCAAGTCGAGCGCCAAAATTGAGCCGTAAGGCGCCGCCACTTCGCAAACATTGCAGGGTGCACCGACTGGCACATAGAGATGTTTGTCTGGCCCGAAATCGATTGCTTTCCATCCATGATGAGCATCTTGTGGGAGACCGTCGTAGACGATTTCAGGGACTAGTTCCGCCGTATCCTCACTAAACGGATTCTTGATTGCTAAAACCCGGTGGACTTCGGCAATATATAGCACGCCGTCGCGGAAAGCGACGCCCGAAGGCATGTAGAGGCCGGACGCAATAGTGTCCGTTTTTTCGCCATGGAAATCCTGATCGCCATCGGTAACGCGATAGACGGCGCCCGCCTCTCGCGATCCGACAAAAACAACGCCGTTGGGAGCAACGGCGATTTGCCGCGCACTAGGTAAACCTTGCGCAAAAATTTCGATACTGAACCCCGCGGGCAGTTCGATCTTATCGAGCTGAATAGCACTTGGCACGCTCGGCAACCCGAGTAGAACGACCGCACAAAGGAATAGGAATGCCGATTGCTTACGCCGCATTGACGGTACGCTCCGAAAAAGGATAAGGGGGGTATTGTAGCGGATTGTCTATCCGCCGCTCGAGCTAGATCTCTTGCGAGACTTTTTCGGTGGTCACTGAAAGCCGGTGAATGAGTGTTCGCAGAAACACTTTGAGAAAACGAACTTGGCAGTTGAGTGATACCTGGCTGATTACTGTTGAGTTTACTTTCAGAATCGACGTATCGCCGTGGGCAACGATGGTCGCGGTACGTTTGGTTTTAGCGAGATAACCCATTTCGCCGAAACAATCGCCAGCTAACAATGTCCTCAGTTCTTTGCCGCTCTTTTGCACCGACACCGACCCATGCACAATGATGTAGAAAGAATCGTCTAATTCACCCTCAATGATGATCTCCTGGCCATCACTGTAATCTTGCCAATTGCCCGCATGAACAATTTCCCAAATCTCTGAATCCGGAAACCCCTGAAAGAAATCCAACTGTTTAACCGCAGAGAATTGTTCCTGCTCGGAAATATTTTCCTGAGGTTGCTCCAAAATTGCATCGAACGCGCGACTTAAATCCGATGCTAAATCTAAACCCATCTGGTAGCGGGTTTCAGTTTGCTTAGATAACGCCTTGTCAACAATATCTGCCAACGCGGGCGCAATATCGCTGCGCATTTCACTTACTTTGGGCGGATGCTCGTTCAATATTTTCTGCACTAGACGAGAAAAATTCTCGGCGGCAAAAGGATGTTTACCCGACAGCAATTCGTACATCACAATGCCTAAGGAAAAAATATCGGTTTGTGCCGTGATGAAATCTTCGTTGACCTGCTCGGGCGACATGTAGCGCGGCGAGCCTACCAATCCAAGTGGCATAGTCTCGGTAGAATCCATTTTAGTGATGTGCGCGATACTGAAATCGCCAATTTTCACGTCCATGTCTTCCGTGACGAGAATATTGGTAGGTTTAATATCTCGGTGAATCACGCCTTGCTTGTGGGCGTAATCTAGCGCTTTAGCACACTTAAAACTGATCTCTACAACTTTATCAATTGGCAGCAGCGCCTCGCCTTTGGTGTACGGTTTCAGGGTCTTACCCCCTTTGACGTACTCCATGATGATGTAGCAATTCTCACCGTCCACACCAGCGTCGTAAATACCGATGATATTTGGATGAGTGAGACGCCCAGCGGTGTGGGCTTCATTGAAAAACATCTTGCGATATTGCTCACCCGAATCTGCGTCGTTTAACTGTTCGGCGTGCGCAACCTTAATTGCCACTTCCCTATCGATATAGGGGTCATGGCCTAGATAGACTGTACCCATACTGCCACGATCGATTTCCTCGACCACTTGGTACTTGCCTAGGTTTGATGGAATCTTATCGCTCATGAGGTCCTGATACTTGGCGGGTCAAGCCCCAAAGCCAACGTGGCATTGCTCCCCCCCAGTACTTTTATCAATTCACAGCTGCTGAATCCGAATGCCGCAAATCGTTTGTCTATTCTCGCCGAAATCGTTCGGGCCACGTCGTCAATGGCCGAAAAGGCCACTCGCCAGTACATATTAGTAGAAAAAATCAACATTAAACAGTAATGAAGCCCTAGTCGAAGACCAACATGCGATGTGTTCGATAAAAAGGAAGCTCTTCGAATAATGCCTGAACTCCCGGCCGGCAATCGAGTTCGTCTTCTTAAGCCTCGCGTATTTTCGAGAGTGCCGCTATTTCGCGTAATTCGGGCCTTGAATACGACGCGTTTGAACCGCACTATACTTCCTTAAAATAGATATAAGGGCCCTCAATCTCGCAGGCCCAAATAATACTAAATCTCATTTAAGGCTTGGCCGATATATCCATACCATGACTAAAGTTAACAATTTGTGGGCTGAATTAAGCGCATGTGCGGACGACCGCATTGGTGAAAGAATCGATTCATTTTTTGATGCAGATCCTGGTCAGAGAATGCAGACATTGGTTATTAGCGCGCCGGGCGTTACCGCCGACCTGTCGAAGAATTTAATTCTTGAGCGGGATTTCCATCAGTTAGTCGAATTTGCGATATCGCTGTCGCTCGACAAGAAAGTTGAGGCAATGTTTAACGGCGAAGCCGTTAACACGAGCGAGGGTCGTGCGGTGCTTCATACCCTGCTCCGAAACCCCTCGCCGTCGTTTCCAGACGCGAGTAAAGCCGCCGCGGTTCGCTCAACGCTAGCTAAATTAGAGACCTTCGTTACCAATGCGCTAAATGGTGGACTCGGCTATCAAATTACCGATGTCGTAAACATCGGTATTGGTGGTTCCCATCTGGGCCCTGCACTGGTTTGCGATGCGTTGCGTGATTATCGAATAAAAAACATTCAAACGCATTTCGTCTCTAATGTAGATGCTGCTTTGCTTGATGACATTCTGGGGAAAATTCGACCTGAATCGACGTTATTTGTGATCGCGTCGAAATCTTTTACCACTGCCGAAACGCTGCTGAACGCCAATACGGTACGTGATTGGTTTTCCCAACAAGGTGGCGACAATCTCAATCTTGCAGATCACTTTATTGCCGTCAGTTCGGCAATCGATAAAGTCACGGAATTTGGCATCAATGAGGAAAACATTTTTCCGATGTGGGATTGGGTGGGTGGTCGCTACTCCTTGTGGTCTGCGATCGGCTTACCCATTGCGCTGCAATGCGGTTTCTCAAATTTTCGCCAACTGTTAGATGGCGCCGCAGCCATGGACGAGCACTTCCGCTCAGAGCGCTTCGAAAAAAACTTGCCTGCTGCGCTGGCGCTTCTCGGCGTTTGGCAAAGTAATTTCCTTGGTTACGATACCCGCGCCGTGATTCCTTACGACGATAGGCTCAAACTGTTACCGGCATTCTTGCAGCAACTCGAAATGGAAAGTAACGGTAAGCAAGTATCGAAAGAAGGAGATGCGCTAGATGAGACAACGTCGCCAGTCGTATGGGGTGGTGTTGGTACCGACGCGCAACACGCGTTTTTCCAACAATTACACCAAGGAACTAGCGAAACCCCAATTGATTTCATTATTTGCAAACAGGCGAATCACGAACATGCGGACCATCATTTAGCTTTACAAGCGAATTGTTTTGCCCAGGCCGAAGCGCTCATGTGCGGCACGCAAAACGAAGCTGATCCAGAGCGACTGATGATAGGCAATCACTCAAGCAATATGTTTTTGCTGGAAACCCTAACCCCGTTTAATCTGGGCTCATTGCTCGCTATGTATGAACACCGCACCATGTTCCAAGGCGCGTTGTGGGGCATTAACTCGTTCGATCAATTTGGGGTGGAACTGGGGAAAAAGCTTGCCGGTCAAATCGAGCAGGAACTCCAGGGCGGCCCCAGAACTGCTCATGATCCATCTACGGAATTTCTGATCAATACGATAATGGAGCAGACAAAGCCCTGAGCTGACTACCGAGTTATTGCTTAACCGCCATCTCGGTTGTTTTCGCCAATCTGTCGATCAAAACGCGCAGAAAAACGCGATAGAACCTCAACTGGCAATCGCTGGTGACCTGCTCGATCAAGGTCGCGTTTACCTTCATCATGGACACTGGTTCAGCAGCAGTAACCGTTGCCGTACGTTTGATTTTATTTAGGTAGCCCATCTCTCCAAAACAATCGCCCTTTTCTAGTCGTCCCAGCGTTTGTCCATCTTTTGACACCGCTACCGCTCCCGACGTAATAATAAAAAACGAATCGTCCACGTCGCCTTCTTTAACAATGACTTCATCCGAATCACTGTTCTGCCATACGCTGGCGCGGATTATTTCCCATATTTCCGCATCCGGGAAACCTCGGAAAAAATTCAGATCTTTAACGAAATCAAATTTTTCCTGGGCCGGAATTTCCTCACTCGGTCGTTCGAGGTGCGTAAATATACGGCTCAGATCTGAAGCAAAATCCAGTCCGGTGCGATAGCGGCGTTTGGCATTCTTCTCTAAGGCTTTGGCAAGTATCTCATCTAATCCGTCGGGTAAGTCGTGGCGAAACTGACTAGGCTGTAAGGGTTCTTCGTTGATGACTTTATGAATCAAACTGGAGAAGGTCTCACCCCCAAAAGGATGTCGGCCGGTGAGCAATTCAAACGCAACAATACCTAAAGAAAAGATATCTGTTTGGTTCGTAATGGTGTCTTCTTGTACTTGCTCCGGAGACATATAGCGCGGCGATCCAACAAAGCCCATGGGCATAGTATCGGTCATATCAACACGGGCAATATGCGCAATACTGAAGTCGGCTATCTTTACATCAAAATCTTTGGTCAACAGTATGTTTGACGGCTTTACATCACGATGAATTACACCTTGACGATGCGCATAGTCGAGCGCCTTCGCGCACTTAAAAACAATCTCTGCGACTTGTCGCAGAGGGAGTAACTTATCAGCGGTGACGTGGTCCTTTAGGGTTTTACCGGAATCCACAAATTCCATCACGATAAAGCACTTATCTTCATCTACGCCGGCATCAAAAATATCAAGAATATTATGATGGCGAAGCATCCCGGCGGTATGTGCCTCGTTAAAAAACATTTTGCGAAAGCGTTCGCTCGATTTTTGTTCCAGCAAAGCATCCGCAATCGCCATTTTCACTGCGACCACGCGATTACTGAACGGATCAAACGCCTTGAAAACTGCACCCATACTGCCGCGTCCGACCTCTTCGGCGATCTCATATTTACCAAGCTTTGTAGGTTTTTCTGCACTCATCGGTGAAATTATTTGGCGTGATGCTAGCGTGTTTCTATTCAATCCAGATTGATTCCCAGTATAGTGCGCTCAGCGCCAGCGGGCGTAGTTATTTTTAGATAGCATTCTCGTCGCCGCAATTTCGCATGCCAACATCCTTTATAATAGCGGCGATGCAAGCTGACAAAACTCCGTACAAGTTAATTGCAGCCATCGCCGCCGTTGCGGCAATGGCATTCTTCGCTGGCCTCTTCTTATCGCTCGTTAACCGCGACGCCGTAGAACAACCCGCGGTGGCCGGCTTATTGTGGCCCAACCCGCCTTTGGTTGCGGAATTTTCACTGACGAATCAACAAGGTAAGGAATTCACGCGCGAAAACCTGAAAGGTCGTTGGTCGTTCATGTTTTTTGGCTTTACCCATTGTCCAGACGTTTGCCCAACAAGTTTGCAGACGCTTACCGGCGTGAAAAAAATGCTCGCGACGAACAAAACCTACGCTGATAGCGGGCAGATTGTTTTTGTGTCGGTCGATCCAGATCGAGATGATTCAGACACGCTAAGCCAATATCTTGCGTATTTTGATGACGAGATTATTGGTATCACTGGTTCTAATGAGCAGCTAAAAAACCTGAGCAAGCCACTAGGCATATTGTTCGGTAAGATTCCGACCAAAAACAGCTACACCATGGATCACAGTGCGGCGATTTTATTAATCGATCCGCAAGGCCGACTGCTTGGTCTGTTCTCGCTGCCACATGAGCCGGGCAAAATCAGTGAATCATTCGAGAAAATTAGCGAGTTTTATGCGCGCCAAGCAAGCTAAATCACGCACCTTAAAGCAACTGTTTGCTGTCTATGTCGCTTGCGGAGGAAGCGCCAGCTACGGGTGCGAAGATTTACATTTTTCCGCCGCTTGGTTGCGAGAGCCGCCGCCTGTCGCGAGTATGGCAGCCGCCTACGTACTTATTGAAAATCAAAGCGAAGAAGCGATCGCGATCTCTGATATCAAATCCGATTGTTGCAGCCACATCATGGCGCACGAAACGCTTGTTCGAGACGGAAACAGCAAAATGGTACATCTTGAATCACTCGACATTCCGGCTGCTTCGAAAGTCACGTTGGCCCCACTCGGCAAGCATCTGATGCTAGGCGGCTTTCAAGCACCTTTAATGAGTGGCGAATCCGTCGATATAACGTTCACGTGTTCCGACGGTTCGAAGCAGGCCGTTCGCTTTCCTATTCGTCGTCAATAGGTTTTCGCATGGCTGAATGGCTGGATCGCTTAAAAGTAGCCCCGCAGTATTGCCTGCCGCAACACCTGTTATCGCGTGCGGTAAAACGCCTATCGCATTCCAAAAATCTATTCTTGAAGTCCTTACTCATTCGCCAATTTCTAAGGGCATTCGATGTGAATCTAGAAGAAGCCCTATGCACATCGGCCAATGACTTTGCCTCATTTAATGCATTATTTACTCGCAAGCTGCGAGCCGATGCTCGCCCTGTTGACCAGCGGGACAACATCGTGTGCTGCCCGGCGGATGGTCTGTTAAGCCAAGCGGGATCGATTCAAGCAGGTGAAATTATTCAAGCCAAAGGCAAATATTTTTCAAGCAATGAGATTCTCGCTGAAGCCGGTGATTCGCCAAGCCGTTATAACAATGGTTTTTTTGCGACGATTTATTTAGCCCCAAACGATTATCACCGCGTGCACGTCCCACTGGATAGTAAGCTTCTACACGTTCGATATATCCCGGGCGACCTATTTTCGGTGAATGCCCGAACCGCGCGCGTAGTGCCTAAGCTCTTTGCGAGAAATGAACGCGTTGTATTGGAATTCCAAAGCGCCGAACACGGTCGCATCGCCTTGGTGATGATCGGTGCATTATTGGTTGCTTCGATTGGACTTGAATTCGTCGATTTAGAGCCTTTGATTTATGCTAAAAACACCAAAGAAATTACCTCCGTGCCTATCGAAGGCGCGCCGCTGACAGTGCGGAAAGGACAACACCTCGGTTGGTTTAACATGGGCTCTACTGTGGTCATGCTGTTTGAACAGGCGAACGTCGCGTTAAACGACGATTTGATCATTGGCCAGAAAGTAAAGATGGGACAAGCACTCGGCGAGTTTAAAGAATAGCCCTGAAGCCAATGTACTGATCTGGCTGGGGCCAGCAGGGCCTGATACTAAGCTACCCAGAGTACGGCAACGTCACAACGACGCACACCGACATCAGCGCGCCGGGTAAGATCCCCAGGAGGAAAATCGCGAGCCCATTCACACTCAGGACAAGTTTCAGATCCGTCGTAGCGACGATATCGCCATTGCCGACTGGATCATCAAAATACATGAGTTTCATCAGGCGCAGGTAATAGTAAGCGCCGATAATTGAGAAAAAGACCGCAATAGCAGCTAGCCACACATGGCCGGCGGCAACTACCTCTTTCAGCACATACCACTTCGCCCAGAATCCTGCAAATGGCGGGATGCCCGCAAGCGAGAACACAAGCACCAGAATAATAAACCCGAACCACGGACTGCGTTTCGCCAAACCGCGAAAATCATCCAACATTTCCGCCTCCGAGTGCTTACTACTAAGTAAGATTACGCCGCCAAACGCGCCCATGCTCATTAGCGCGTAGATAATCGCGTAAAACATTGAAGCGGCATACCCGGCTGCTGTCGCGGCAATAATGCCTAGTAGCATGAAACCCATGTGCGCGACGGTCGAATACGCCAGCATTCGCTTAATGTTTGTTTGCGCAATGGCAACGATATTACCGAGGGCCATGGATAACACCGCCAGTATTATCAGCATGCCGTGCCAATCGTTGGCTAGGGTTGGCACCCCTTCAACGAGCAAACGAATCGCCATCGCGAAAGCCGCAAGTTTAGGCGCGGACCCGATAAATAAAGTCACAGGTGTACTGGCACCTTGATATACATCGGGCAACCACATGTGGAACGGCACCACGCCCACTTTAAAAGCGATCCCCACCACCACAAAGACGATGCCAAACACAATCAGCAAACGCCCCTTACCAATCAGCTGAGTGGCATTGGCGAGTTGATCGAGCTCGAGCGTGCCGGCGACGCCGTAAAGCATCGACATACCATAAAGCAGCATGCCGGAAGCAATCGCCCCTAAAATGAAATATTTCATGGCCGCTTCTGAAGATTGCGCCGAATCACGCCGCATGGCGACCAGCGAATACAGCGATAACGACAATAACTCGAGTCCTAAATAAACCGTGAGCAAGCTGCCAGCTGAGATCAGCACCATCATGCCGAGGGTCGCGAACAACACGAGTAGGTAAAACTCAGTGGCCTGCTCATCGCGTTTATCGAAGTAGTCGCGCGCGTAGAATGTGGCAACGAGCGATAAAACAAGCACAAAGGATTTCAACACCGTGCCCATGGGATCAACTTTGACCTGTCCCGAAAAGACAATATATGAGCCGTCGGGGAAGTAATAAGCCAATTGTGCCAACACGATTAAGCTAGAGATAGCGGCGGCCCAAAAAGTTACCCTTGGCGCGTTCGGTGCACGAAAAACATCCACCAACAGTACACCACACGCTAATACGAGCAGCGTAATCTCTGGAATAACAAGACCGATATCTATCATGTTTATAATCCTGCGTTCTTAGGTCGCAACTAATTTACGCATGACGTAATTGTTACCAATGCACTCGTTAATTGATCTTCGTTTGCGCGATGTGTTCCACCAATTGCGCAACGGATTCATGCATGACTGCCAGCAAGGGATCTGGATACACGCCGAAAAACAAAACCGCCGCTGCCAAAATGCCTAATATCCAGGCTTCGCGCGTATTCAAGTCGCTGAGTGTTTCAACCGCAGAATTAGAGATGGCGCCAAACATTACTCGCTTATACATCCATAAGGTGTATGCCGCACCCAAAATCAGCGTGATAGCGGCCAGAAAGGCAATCCAAAACGAGGCTTTGAATGCGCTCAAAATAACCAGGAATTCCCCCACAAACCCGGATGTTCCCGGAAGCCCGGCATTGGCCATGGCAAATAACATCATGAAAGCTGCGAAACTCGGCATCACGTTAACCACCCCGCCGTAATCCGAAATTTCACGGGAATGAAGCCGGTCGTATAAAACACCGATGCACAGAAACAAAGCACCAGAAACAAAGCCGTGCGAAATCATTTGCACCATGCCACCTTCGATTGCCATGGCGGCATCGGCCCAGTCACCGGTATGGGCAAAAATTTGATAGCCCATAAAAAATCCGAGGGTTACGAAACCCATGTGCGAGATCGATGAGTACGCAATCAATTTCTTCATGTCGTGCTGAGCAAGCGCG
>JBCCFA010000117.1:0-10377 GCA_039029975.1 Pseudomonadota bacterium | reverse complement strand
TTGGGTTAATACGCGGCATCACCGCTGTACTTACCATCATCATGACATGAATTCGGCAAAAAGTGTGATCGGCATCACAGACTGAAATTAGACGGTTCACGGCGAATTGATGGACTAACAGCCATTGCAGACGTGTTGTCTACAGTTAGGGAATTGTTACGGAGCTTGTTGAATGAAAAGACTACTTTCTGTTGCGCTGTTGATAATAATTGTTAGTCCCAGCGTTTTGTTTGCCGACATCAATCGCGTAACGGTGCTACAAAGTCCGGTCTGGCTGGTTCGAGCAGGAAAGATTTCTCCGCTTAAAGTCGGCAGCGAAATCCTAGCTGGCGATCGAATACGTACCGGGCAGAATGCGCGAGTGGTTGTCCGTTTAGGAGAAGGTAGTGATGTGAAACTGGGCGGGTCAACCCAATGGATTTTGGACGAGCAGAATAGGTCGGTTGCAGATGACGTGTTCAATGCGATTATGTCGGTGGCTAAGGGAGCGTTTAGATTCACCACCACGGCATTATCGAAAGGTAACAAACGTAATATTTCGGCGCGACTTAATACCGCGACGATTGGGATTAGAGGCACCGATGTTTGGGGGCGAGTCGACGACGACAAGACGTTTGTCGTGCTGCTTGAGGGTAAGATTGAAATAGAAAGAGAAGGGCGAACCACCGTTATGAGCGAGGCGCTGTCTCTTTACAACGCGCCAAACGGTCAACAGACGGATCCGCTGTCTACGGTTGCGATCGCAGATCTAGGTGTTTTTGCACAACAAACCGAACCGCAAGCTGGCCAAGGTGTTCAAGCTTCAAGCGGGCAATGGCAGCTTAATGCCGCTTCCTACCTGGAAGCCGAGTACGCGACTAAATTGCAAGGACAGCTGAACGAGGCTGGTTATTCTGCCGATATCCAAACCGTTGAAATAAATGCGCAAACCTTTTCGCGGGTCGTTATTGGTCAATTTGTCACTGAAGCCGACGCCGAAACCATAAAAAATCAACTTCAAGATACTTTTCAAATTTCCCCTTGGATTAATCGTAACGATTAACTCGTTTTCAGTTTAACGCACAGCCCTTATCATGAGCCGCGACATTATCGTCATGTGGAGTGACCAATGGAAAAGCGGTTCGCTGGAAAAGTAGCGCTAATTACGGGGAGTAGCTCTGGTATCGGCGCCGGCGTCGCCACGGCCCTGGCTGAACGGGGGGCGTCGGTTGTTGTTAACTATCCAAACGAAACAGAGCAATCAAAAGCAGGCATGATTGTTCGCGCTATTGAGGCGACGGGCGGGACTGCGATTGCAGTGCAAGCGGATGTGGCCATCGAGGGGGATGTTCAAGAACTGATCCATCACACGGTGGAGAAACTGGGCCCAGTCGATATTTTGATTAACAACGCCGGCATCGCGACGTCGGCACCGGTTGAGGCGTTACCCGTTGATGATTGGGATCGACTGTTTGCGGTGCATGTTCGCGGCACGTTTTTAGCAACCCGCGCGGTACTGCCGCAAATGTACGAACGCAATGCCGGAAAAATTGTTAACACGGCATCGCAACTCGCCTACAAAGGGGCGCCAGGGTTCGCGCATTATACGGCGGCTAAAGGTGCCATTCTTTCATTCACCCGTTCATTAGCTCTAGAAATAGGCGAACGTCATGTCAACGTGAACGCCGTTGCGCCGGGGGCTACGCTCACTCCAATCCTGGACGACGTCCCTGCTGACATACTCGAAGCGATTAGACTTGGGATTCCCAAAGGTCGGTTGGCAAATGTTGAAGACATAGTGCCAAGCTATTTATTCTTAGCGTCCGATGATGCGGCACACATCCAGGGTCAGTGCATTAGCCCCAACGGGGGCGACGTATTTCTGTAAAAAAGCGCGGAGCCGCAAGCATGCTTGGTGGTGGCAACCGCGAGTAAATGCGATTGCGCGCGTGACTTACGGCTCCGCGGGACCAATAGAATTTCGCCTAGGCTCCTGGGCGGCGTCCTTGAAGCTCAAATAAACCTGCTAAGTCGCTAATGCTTAACGTACCCACTAATTCCTGCTTATCATCTAAGACGTCAAATACAATGCCATCGGTGCTTCCCCGAGTCGTGTAATTAATCACGGCACCCTTCTCGCCACCGCCTTCGCTATGCGGGTCCAAACTTGCAGGGCTGGCGGTAAAACTCCCCACCGGCCGAGTTTCTCTCAAGGAACCGTCCGGCTCATAAATTCGATGTTCGCCACTCACAACAAATGTATTGGTTAATGCACGGTGGCGATGCAAAAATATTTTCTCATTTGGATCAAATTTCAAACTAAAGTCGGCAATTTCATTCTCCAAATCCACATCAAATACTGTGTAAGTAAAATTTTCAAAGTCCCCAAGTTTGCGCCAATTGATATTTTTGTCATCAAATTGATAATTACTCATGGTGTCTCCGATTACGAATCAAGTATGCAAACCGTAGCGCGAATTTAGGTCTCGGCCTTGGGTCATTTGCCGCTGTTATTCGGGCATTTTGCCCCATGAAAACCCATCTTTAGCCCATTCGATGTGATCCCACGATAAAATTGTTATAACCCGCACAAATCGTCCGGGGTTAACGGTGCAGCAACCGTCGTTCGCTGCTAATGCTTTGAGGTCTGGCAAGCGTTGGGCTGACGGTCTAATTAAAATTCGACGATTAATTAACAGGGGTCGATGCTATGCAGCTCGCAACTCACCTCATGTTGCGATTGTTGATCAGTGGTCTGGCAATATTAGTGCTGGCGATAAGCTGGTTGATGTATTCCAACAATCAGCAATGGTCTCGGGAAATCGTCGCGGCAAGCGACGCTATGTTGCGTATTTTGGCAATTCAAAATACAGGTATTCGACAAGGCATAGGCTTGGAGCCGAGATTTCCGGATTGGTATCCAGTGACGCAGGTGAATTTGCCCAAGGGTGCCTGCGTTCGCTTGCTTGATGAGTCGAACAGACCACTGAACACGACGTGTCGGGGTTTGGGGTCTACCCCGCAAACTAGTCCCGATTGGTTTCAGCGGATTTACCTCCGCGCTTTCTCAAATAAGCAAACCTATCGTCGCGAGTTTTCGGCGCGGAAAAAGCAATTCGTTCTCGAAATAGTTACCGACCCTGATATTGAGGTGGTCACCGTATGGAAACGTACTGAGTTAGCGATCATTTTGACTATCTCGGTGTTACTGTTCTTAGGCTTAATTACGGCGTGGTCGATTCGCTCGGCCTTGAAACCCGTCAAAGCGATCGTAAATTATCTTGGTGACTTGGGCTCAGGTTCAGCGAAGGCGGAGCTTTCGTCGCTGCGCTTTAGAGAATTGAAGCAAATTGCTGAGGCTTGCGAAGACTTATCTAATAATCTCGAAACAGAACGCAAACGGAGAAATGCCTTAGTTGAAGAGCTAAATTCGGCGCAGGAAGAGGAACGTCGCGCGATTGCTTTGGAGCTACATGATGAATTCGGCCAGCATTTATCCGGTATTGCTGCGAATGCTTTAGCTTTGAATCAGGCGGCAGCACTTGATGTTGCCCGCGAAGACGCCGCGAGAATCAGCGAAAGTGTACAACAGTTAAAAGACCTGCTAGAAAAGCTCCTACAGCGACTTCGCCCGTTCCCGGAGGAAAGTAATTCCCTTGAAAAGGGTGCCTTATCTTTATTGCGCGACCTAGAGCGAAATAGCCAAGAACATGTAACCACGACGTTCAATACCGAAGGTGATATTGAACAATTACCCGTGAGTATTCGTGCTGTTGCGTTTCGGATAATTCAAGAATCGCTAACCAACGTATACAAGCACGCTGGTGCTACACACGTTGAAGTTCAATTAGCCATTCAAGGTTCGTATCTAGATATTACTGTGCGAGACGACGGAAAAATTACCGATGCCAATAGTATTAACCTTGGGTTCGGAATGTCCGGCATGCGTGAGCGGGTCGCGGCGCTTGATGGCGCCGTTGATTTTCTGCCGGCGGACGATCATGGATTAATTGTTCACGCCCGCCTACCCATCGAACGCCACAATCCAGCAACATGAAGATAGTTCTCATAGACGATCACGCGGTAGTGCGCGAAGGGTACCGGGCACTGATATCGAGGCAGTCTGATATGGAGGTGGCAGGTGAATTTGCTGATGCCGGAAGCGCCTATAGTTTTTTACTCGAAGAATCCGCTGATATTGCCATTACTGATCTAAACATGCCAGGGCTAAGCGCGCTTGAAATGATCGAACGACTGCGTCAACGTAAATCCTCAACTCGGGTATTAGTGTTTACGATGTATTCGAATATCAATTATGTAACGAATGCGCTTAACGCAGGCGCTAAAGCTTACGTCACTAAATCCAGTGATGCGGCGACCTTGTTGCATGGTGTTCGTGAAGTTAAAGCGGGAAGGCAATACCTAAGCGCGGATGTTGCTCAGCGTTTGGCACTGGAGCAATTTGGCAAGGATGGTTCGTCGCTGGATCATTTAACCGTTCGAGAATTTGAAATCTTACGGCTTCTTGTAACGGGTCGTCGCGTGGATGAAATTGCAGAGGTGTTGAATTTAAGCCCAAAGACTGTGCGTAATGTTCACTATAACGTAAAGAAAAAGCTCGAAGTGCGAGATGATATCGAGCTCGTCCGACGGGCAATTCAACTAAAAATTATTTCTCCGGCAGAAATTTAATCTAGCGCTAAAGCCGGACGCTTGTATCGAACTCAAGTATACTGAACGGTATAGTTCACCGGCATCGGTGCGAACATTACTGCAATAATAAAATCATTTGAGCTTGCTATGGAATTTGGAATCACTTTAACGCCTCGAATTAGGGACTATGAATTAATCCAGTTGGCCGAACAGCTAGGCTATGATCAAGCCTGGTTTTATGACTCGCAAATGATTTATTCAGATGTCTACGCCACTATGGCCTTGTGCGCGAAGGAAACCTCGCGTATTCGGTTAGGTACAGGCGTTGCCGTACCCACTACAAGAATTGCGCCGGTGATCGCACACTCGATTGCCAGCGTTGCCGAGCTGGCACCCGGTCGGGTTGAGCTTGGCGTTGGCAACGGCAACACGGCTCGCCTAACGATGGGATTACGGCCGGTACCGCTTGGTAAAATGAAAAAAGAAATCCGGGTGATTCAGAGCCTGTTACGAGGAGAAGTCGCTCAATTTGACTATGAGGGACAAACGAAACCGGTGCAGTTACTGCATCGCGATCACGGATTCGTCAATTTGTCGCAAAAAATCCCGATTACGCTTTCCGCATTTGGGCCGAAAACGCTCGCCTATTGCGGCGAAGAGTGTGACGCACACTTAACCTGGGGCGCTTCCCCTGATGCGGTGGCTGCTTCGCGAGAGGCGATTTCCACGGCGGCTAACGCCAAAGGCCGAAATCCATCCGAAATCCCAACTAAGGGCTTCTTTCCGCTATGCGTATTGCGACCAGGGGAAACATCAAGTAGCCCTAGGGTGTTAAAAAGCTTGGAATCGTTTATTACGAACTTTTTGCATGTTCAAGTTGAGTGGGACGATCAATTGCTGCCGCCAGTACCGGAATTTGGCGAAATTATTGCGAAATATAAAGAGTACGCGGAATCGATCCCGAAAGAACACTGGCATATCAAATTGCACGAAGGACACTTGGTTTATGCGCGAGAAGAGGAAAAAGATTTTCTCATTCCGGAGCTTGCCGAAGCGGTGGCAATTATTGGAGAGCCAGACGAAATCATTGAAAGGATCCGGCAGTTAGAAGCAGCGGGTTTGCAGCACTTCGCGTTTCAATTAACAGACGATCCAATTGGACAACTACAGTATTTCGCCGAGACTGTGTTACGTCGATATCACTAATTCTATTCATCAGTCTAAAGGATAATAATTCCGTGGCGATCGCTGGCGTATTTTTCGATTTGGGGGGCACTTTATTCAGCTATAGCAATGTGACTATGACGAATGTGCCGTTATTACTTGAATCGGCACGCAATATGGGTGCCACGTGTGAAGATCGAGAGATCAAAAAAGCTTATGCCTTAGCGTCTAAAGAAATCACCGACACCTACGCAGACAGAGCATTTTATTTACACAAAGATTTATTCGGTGACATCTACCTGCGTTTTTTGGCGATGCTAGATCTAAAGTATGACGACGCCGTGCACGCATCGTATAGAACCCGCCAGCAAACGGCGATCATCAACTGTCTCGAAATTAAAAATGACTGTATTGCGACACTCGCTGCATTAAAGAAGCACGGCTTATATTTGTCTATTGCTTCTAACATTGATGACGCCATGCTTGATCCGCTCGTTGAGCGAGAAGGTCTAGCAGATTATTTTGATCACTGTATCAGTTCCGAGATGGCGGGTGCCTGTAAACCGCATGAAAATTTTTTCGATTATTGTTTGCAGAAATCAGGTTTGAACGCGAGTCAGGTATTGTTCGTCGGTGATTCACCTGAGCACGATATTATAGGCGCCGATCGAGCAGGCATGAAAACGGCGTTAATCTTTGACGGCGATAATCCGCCGCCTATGCAAACGGGGCGCGCCAGCGCTCAGGCAGATCACGAAATCCACCATCTAAGTGAAATTTTAGGCTTACTATAAAGGGACTGCTGAGTGTCTTTAGCTCGCTACTAGCGCGATTATAGGGCCTTCGAGATGTTCGAACACGAGAAGTAGTCCCGCGCCCGCAACCATGGCGCCTGCCAGTCTTGCTTCAAGCGCCCCGGCATGTGCCGCGTCGGCAATTTTTATCAGCACGCTACCCGCCGCAATCGCGACAAGGTATTGGGTTACCCCTAGTCCAATAAGATAGCCAATAAGCACTGGTAATCCATACGCAGCTTCTTGGGCGGCTAAGGTTTCTCCAAACGCAGCGCCATGAAATAACCCGAATAACCCAAAGGAGGCGACGACAATTTGTGTGGAGAATTGCTTACCACTTAGCAACATACTACCTAGGATCAGCAAAGAGCACGCCACGAGGAATTCGTTGACCAGTGTGCTGCTCCAGAGCGCGGTTACAAGACAACCAATCAGCATGGCGCCGATATAAGCCAAGGGCGCTGACAATCGACGACTATACAGCGCTGCAGTAATCCCCACCGCGATAATGAAAAACAAATGATCGAACCCTAATATTGGGTGGCCGAAACCCGACAATACGCCGTGCGTGAAAGTCTCCATTGGCATACCGCCTAACGGATGATGTGCGCTCGCCGGGGTAACGACTGCAAAAGCGATCGCGAACGTGGTAAATAATCTGCGCATAAGAATTTCCATCATTGCTAGGCGTTCAGTTGTGATAAATCTTGTTTTGTTGGCTGCTCTACTTGGTACAAATTAGCGGCATTATCCCACAAAATTTTGTGTCGGGTCGTCGCGTCGCATGCACCTAATCCACCTTCAATGCGTGCATGAACCTCATCCCCAAACAGCGAGGTGGGGTGCGGAAAATCAGTCTCGAATAAGATGTTGTCGACACCCACTTTGTCAAACAAGCGTTGCGGGGCCGTCTGTTCGAACCAATAGCAACCGTAGACACTACGTTTGAAGTATTCGGACGGCAGCATTTCTAAGTCGCTCCGTTCCTCTGCCACCCTATTGCCTTGAAATTGGTAATCCAAGGCTTCAAGTACAAAGGGGATCCAACCGATGCCGCTTTCAACCGAGACAAATTTTATATCGGGGTAGCGCGCTAAAACGCCAGAAATTAATAGATCGCTGAGTTGGATACCGTTTTGCAAAAAGAATGCGACCGATACTTCGGCGAACGTGGCCATTGCGCCATAGATTTTCAATTTTTCACGGCTTAGGGCATCTTCCATATTGCCAGAACCGATATGAAAACTAATCGGTAAATCGTGTTCTACGGCTACTTCCCACAATGGATTCCAGTGCGAGTCTCCGATCACAGGTTGCCCAAAGGCGTGCGGTTCGCCAGTAAAAAGGATGCCTTTATGCCCGAGCTCAACGCAACGTTTTATTTCTCGTACCGAAGCATCGACATCCCAAAAGGGAATCGATGTAATCGGTAAGAGACGTCGTCGGTCGGCATCTGCCCATTCCGTTTGCCAATCGTTATAAACCTTAACGCAAGTTTCCATTAACTCCGCGTCGCCTAGTTTTAAAAACTGCTGGCTCCCGAACCCTCCAACGTTGGGATACATCACCATGGCCCAAATACCCATACTATCCATGTACTTTAAACGCGCTTTGGCATCATGCGCACCGGGATGCATGTCAGGATAGTCGTTAGGTGGTTCTTTCATATCACCCACGCCTGCAGTAGCCGTAAGCCCTACTTTCGCGAAGGCCTTACCATTCAGGTACCACAATTTACGTCCGCGTTTGTCGGTATCGACATAAGGTACCGAGTCTCGCATAGCCGCAGGCACGCGCGCTGTCCAAAGATCGGGGGCTTCGGTGACGTGCGTATCAACGTCGATGATGTTGTACTCGCGCATTGCGAAAGGCTCCACTATCTTATAGCGAAATTAGGCAAACAATTCGCCCGCGAGATCTTCCATTTCCGAAACTAACGCTTGCGTATTCTTGCCTTGTAGCCAGATCACCGACCCGTCGGCACCCGTATCGGCAATCGCTTTCATTTCAGATTTCGTGCGAAACATGGAGTCAGGCGCGAACATCGTAATATTAATGCTTGATGGATCGCGCCCGGTCTCTTTCGCGTGCTTGGAAATTTCCGCGCGACCGTCAGCAAGTTCTTGCGGATCAACGGTAAATGGTAGCCAACCGTCGCCCCATTTAGCGACCCGTTTGAAAACGCGTGGCGATCCAATGCTGCCTAGATACACAGGTGGTCCAGACTTCTTATGCGGAGTCGGCTTGCAGATCAGTTTCGGAAACTTGTAATACTTACCGTCGAAGTCAACGTATTCACCAGTCCAAAGCTCGCGCATCACGGCGATGGCTTCGGTTGTTTGCGTCCAGCGGCGCGGAAAGTCACCACCAAGGACCGTACATTCAGGTTCATTCCAACCGGCGCCGATGCCAAATAGAAATCGCCCGCCGGAGTAGTGATCGATCGACGCAATTTCTTTTGCCGACGTGATTGGGTTGCGCTCGGGGACCAATGCGACGCCGGTACCTAGGCCAATAGTGCTGGTTACAGCACTTGCTCGCGCCAGCGCAATGAATGGGTCGGGCATTTTGAATAAGTAGTCCGGTGGCGGCTCGTTGGCTTGTTTGCCCGGGTAAATATCCGCAGAACCTTCTGGAATGATTGTATGGTCAGGTACCCAATAGTGGGCAAAGCCTAATTCTTCTGCACGTTTTGCCACGACCGCGGGGTCGCCAGCTTCGTTATCAACAAGATTTTGGAAAACGCCAACGCTTAAGCCGTGGCATTGTTTTTGATTGGACATTTACACTCCCCCGTTATTGTTATGTGGTCCCGATTATACCGATCTCAGCAGCACTATGTGGGGCACGGGGATCTTACCGTTGCAGCGCACAATCAAATAGTCAGCGTTTTCTTGATATTCTAGGCCATTCGGATTGGGTCAAATTCAGGATGCCGCTATGGCTTACGATTTATTGATAAAAAATGGCTTTGTCGTTGACGGCTCTGGAGCACCGCGATTTGCCGCCGACGTTGCAGTAGCTAACGGTAAGATTGCTAAGATCGGTCGCATTAACGAGCAATCGAAAAAAACGATTGATGCAGACGGTTTGGTTGTTTCTCCTGGCTTTGTCGACGGGCATACACACATGGATGCGCAGGTGTTTTGGGATCCCTTGGGCTCATGCTCGTGTTATCACGGTGTGACCACGGTTGTGATGGGCAATTGCGGGTTCACTTTAGCGCCATGCGCGAAAAAAGATGCTGATTTCGTTTTCCGAAATCTCGAACGCGCGGAGGACTTATCTCGCGACGCTATGTTGACGGGCATCGATTGGACTTGGGAAACGTTTCCTGAATTTATGGATGCCGTAGATGCTTTACCAAAAGGCATTAATTACGCAACGTATATGGGTCACTCTGCACTACGTACGTATGTGATGGGTGAACGCGCTTTTAGTGAAGCCGCTTCCGATGATGACTTAGCAAACATGTCGAACGCGGTGAAGGATGCGATCGACGCCGGTGCCGTCGGTTTCTCTACTTCGCGGACTTACAATCACCTCACGGCTGACGATCGGCCAGTCGCCAGCCGAATAGCCGATTGGGGAGAAGTGAGCACGCTCGTGAATGCGATGGGCGAGGCGGGTGGCGGTATCTTCGAATTAGCAAGCGAAACGCCAGGATTGAAACCGGAACGGCAGCGCGATTATTTCGACAGATTGAAAAAACTCAGCATCGAGTCTGGCTGTCCGGTGACGTTTGGCATGCCCGGCACGCGCCTTGCACCTGAGCATTGGCGAATTT
>JBCCFA010000116.1:0-10380 GCA_039029975.1 Pseudomonadota bacterium | reverse complement strand
CTTGTGAAGTTGGTTAGCCGCCGGCAATACCGACTAAAAAAGCGATCGTCTCACCGTCTTCCAGCTGGTCTTCCATGTAAATTCGTTTACCTTTCGAATCCACATACATGGTGCCATTGGTATTGAGCTCATTGGTTTTGGGGTCAACCAACAATGCGCTCATTTGGTCACCATATTTTGCACAAATTTTTTCCGCCAACTCGGCAACGGTCGGTTCTCTGAGTTCAAAAGAATCTTTATCGGCTTTTGCTACCTCGCGAAAGTGCGAGTGAAATTCTGTATGTACGGTAATCATTGTATTGGCTAGGCAAGCGCACCGTCGTCTTCGAGGACATCGGCAACATCGTCCAAGCCTAAAGAGGACATTTTCTCGCGAGTCTGTAATCCCGAGTTGGTATCCCAGCCGCGCCATTCGTAATATTCGTCCAAGACATCGTTAAACATGTTGGCGGCCACGCTGCCGGGATACATACCTTCGTCGGTTGGCTCCCACATCCACCGTTCACAAATCGTGTCGTGTGCGCGGCGATAGCCAAGACGAGAGTTGAAGGCTTTTTCTAAGTTACAAATGCGCTCGCCATCGCGCATTAATTCTTCCGTGTCATGATCAACACCGGTGATCGATCGATAAGCGTCACCATAGTATTTCTCCGGCATATAACCGCCGGGATCGAGCATCCAATGAAACAGGCAAACGCCATAGGAATTGAGTAAGGCCACTTGATTTTCGATGATCGCGGTGGATGCGCCCTTTAAATCGGGTATTGATAAATCTGCGGCTTCCGGCCGGTCGAAGTATATTTGTGATAAGTCGCGACGTTGGAATTTTTCGATTAAACCAATGCCTTTTAAATGATCAGCGCCGCGCGATGCGACCGCCATGTTGTTCATCCACGTTGGGAAAGGGCGCATTTCCTCGGTAAAACTGGCGCCACCTTTGCCATACATCGCGTACTTCATAAAGTTTTCGCCTTTCATTTCCGAGTAACGCAAGGCACCTTTATAAGGTCCGTCGTTGAAGACTTCGCCAAATTGATTGCGCTGAAAAACGATATCTTGGATGCAGGCCTCTACATCTTCCATATTGCCCCATTCGAGGCTTTGTTCTCGACCAAATAACTCCGCTACGTCGCGGTCGTTAATTAGATTTCGCTGCTTGAGTTCCATCAAAAAACTGATCGAACAACTCAAATCTTGATTGTCTATCGCATAGTCATTGGTGATCTTGCCCCAGTGCGCCACTTCGGCCCAGTCACGAAGGTCTAGCGCACCGGCAGCGCTGCCAGTTGTTAAATATTCGGGGCGACGGAATGATTCTCCGACGTATTTTTTAGCAGCTTCTGATTCTGTGCCGTCAATTTTGTATTTGGCGTCACAAGCGATGTAACAATCCGAAGAGCAAACTTCCGAATACTTATGATATTTCTTCACCCAGTTGTCAGAGTTAATCTCATCGCCACGAAACATGTTGCCCTGGTTGTTACGCCAAAAATGACTGCCGATATGTTGATACATTTCGACGGCGCCTAAAGTGCCGCGACGCTTGAATCCGTAAATCGCTTCGTTCTGGTCGATAGACTGGCGAAACTCGTCTGACCACTTCAACAACCCGTCAGGATTATTAATCCGAATGCCGCCGTTGCCTTGCACGGCAATGCCTTTGAAATTTTTCGAACCGAGGACAGCACCGCCGCCGCAGCGCGCGTGAATTCGTAAGCCGTCGGACGCAACGCCCGCAATGCCGACTTGATTTTCACCCGCTTGGCCAATCGTTAAAGTATGCGTTTGTGAAGGATAGGTGCCGTGAATTTGGCGCATTTCTTCATGCGTCGCGGTACTGTCTTTGCCCCACAGATGTGATGCGTCTAGGAGTCGTGCCTCGTTATTGCAAATATGGAGGTAGACGGGTTTCGGCGCTTTTCCGGTAATCGCAACATATTCGATGCCGGTAAAGCGAATCATGTAAGGAAACTTACCGCCGCCCGCAGAATCTCCAAACATGTCGTAGCAGGGGCTCTTAAATGTAATTCGACCCTTCACTCCGCTGCCGGCTCCAGAGCCCGCTAATGGACCAATGCCGAACACGAAAATGTTATCCGGGCCACGCGGGTCGCAATGAATATCATGGGTTAAAAAATGTTCCCACATGATCCAGTTATTGATGCCAGAACCGCCAACCCAACGCTCGAAAACGCTGTGCGGAATGATCTCGGAGTTAAGTTCGCCGGTTGTTAGGTTTACTCTAAGTAATCGACTTTCCATTGTGGAGCCCCAAAAAATTAAATCAAACGCGCTCAGTGCTAAGCAGCACTGCTCACCTCGCCGCGTTCGAGCATAGCCTGCATCATGCCGACCTCGTCGCGCAATTCCGGTTTTTCTTTCATCAATTTCTTGAAACCTTCTTGCTCTTCGAAAAACAGGACGGGCAAGCGAGTGTATTGTTTGCCCGGGTTAAGCATTTCGGGCCGGGTCGCGCAGGCTTTCACGCACACCGGGTCGCCGCCGCACAGATCGCATTTGAGTAATTCACCGCTGGGCGCCACAAACACCACGTCGAATGGACAACCGGGTACACACTCCATACATTGAATGCACTTGTCTTGATCAATAACTGCAGCCTGTGTTTGCGTGTCATAGTAAAACGCATCTGTTGGACATACTTCAGCGCAAGGTGGTGGATTACCACAGTGGTGGCAAATTTCAGCAACAAACCCCAAGCCATCTGGATTAATTTTCGAAGGCTTCTCAGGTGAGTGATCGATGCGGATACGCGATAGCTGCGGATTGATCTCGTTGGTGGGTGAATGCACCAAGGAACAAGCTACCTCGCATACATTACATTCGGTACACTGGTTTCTAAGCGCAAATAGCTTTTTGCCAACATTTGGCACGTCTTCCCCTGGTGGGTACCAGGTTTCTCCGGTGACCAGTTCTTTTTGGAATTCGCCTTGCATGATGTCTCTTCCAGTTAAATAGCGAACCATGAAATCGCTCGCGGTGGGCAAAGTCAAGTGATGAGCATCAAAAAGACTTTAATTCGCTGAAATTCACCTTGCTGCAACGCAATAAAATAAACGTGACAATCTGTAGCAAATCGTAAGAGAATTCGCCCTGGAGACTATTATGCTAAGTACAACCATCGCGGCGAGTAAAACGGCCGTATTTGATCATCCTGACTTCGGTTTAATTCCAGTGAAAGTCATTTTGGATTGTGTATTCGCTTTGTCGCCGTCAGGCGAGATTTTGCACCACCACGCGGAAGAATTTGATGTGGATGACAATGATGGAACAACCTTATTTAGAATGAATGGCACGCCGCCGCTGGAATCTCGAGCGCGCTGCCAGGTGATTCCACCCAGGATCCCCGAGTTTTTAACATGAGTTCGGTACCCTCTCCGAACCTGCCGGTCACAACCCCGGCTGAAGTGTTTGACGCGTTCGAGAAAAACGCCGACGAAATTTATTACATTGATGTCCGCACGGTTGCAGAATTTGTTTCTGGGCATCCGCGCGGTCGGGTCATTAACGTACCTATTGAATTTCATCATCCACATAATGACGACCGCTTTGCTAACGAAAGCTTTGTTTTAGTCATCGAAGACAATTGCCCGAAAGATGCAAACATTGTGATTGGTGATGAAGCAGGCGAGCGTGCGGAGAAGGCGGCGAAAACTTTAATCGAACACGGTTATTCCAATATCTCCGTCATGCTGGGCGGTCTAAAACAATGGCAATTGTCGGCGTTACCTGTGACTGGCGACAATAGAGAGGGCGTGAGTTACGTTTCGCTGCTTACGCCGGCGAAGCGTAAACAGAAAAAAAAGAAAACTAAGTAAGTTTTTACGCGACAATTTGCGGTGGCAAATTAGGCAAAGTCAAAATCCGCATAGTCTGGCGTTGCCATGTCTTGTTGAAATTGTTCAAAAGTCCATGGCCAAAGTGTCGGGTTCCCGTTTTTGTCTAAATACCAACTTTTACATCCGGTCACCCATACGGTGCCCTGCATCGCATCTTTCACCGCTTTGTTGAAACGCGTTGTCGCAATGTGTTTGGGTTCAACAAATCGCTTACCCATGTCGTGGGTGTGTTCCATGAGCTGCAAAACATAGTCGAGTTGCATCTCCGAAATCATGATCACGGAAAAGTTTCCGATAGGCGAGTTAGGACCCACCAGCATGAAAAAATTTGGAAAGGCCGGCAGAGATACCGAACGATAGGCCTCCGCGGATCCTGCCCACTGCTCAGATAATCGAGCGCCATCGCGACCAATTAGTTCCATGGGACGCATGTAGGCGTGCCCGTTGAAGCCTGTGGCCAATACCAGCACGTCTATCTCATGGAAGTCTCCGTCGCTTGTGCGGATGCCGTTCGATTCAATGCAATCGATCGGGGAAGTCACTAGCGTTGCATTATCTTTCTGAATCGCCGGATAAAATTGATCTGACATCACCAAGCGTTTGCAAGTGGCGATGTAGTCAGGTCGCAATTTTTCACGTAACTCTGGATCGTGCACGTTCGTTTCAAGATTTAGTTCGCACAGATCTGCAATTTTTTTGAGTTCATCTTTACCGCCGATCACGGCCCGCGAAAAACTATGGGTAAATTGTTTCGCCCACCTGTCATAAAGGGCAGCCATGAGCTCTGGCTTGTCACGAAATTCTTCGCGTTCCTGATCCGAATATTTTGTATTAGGCAAGGGCAACACCCACTGCGCGGTGCGTTGGAATAAACTCAAATGCCTTACCTCATCGATGATCGCGGGCACAATCTGCATACCGGTCGATCCCGTCCCGATTAGGCCAACCTGTCGGTCTTTCAGCGCGACATCGTGATCCCAGCGTGCGCTATGAAACTTCGCACCGCCAAAATCTGCTAAGCCAGGAATATTCGGCATGACCGGATGGTGCAGTACACCCGTCGCCGCGATGATGATATCAACCGTTTCCTGTTGTCCTGTGCTAAACGTAATCACCCACTGGCCATCGGCGAATTGCGCTTCAACGGCCTCATGTTGATAAACGATATTGTCCAATACTTGATATTTCTCAGCGGTACGCTCGAAATAGCGATATATCTCCTCGCCGCCGACAAATTGCTTAGTCCAATCAGGATTGGGTTCGAAAGTGTAGGTGTAATGATGGGATGGCACATCGCAGCTTAGGCCAGGGTAGGTATTGTCACGCCAGGTACCGCCGAGGCGATCGGCCTTTTCGTAGATTTTAACGTTTTTGCAGCCTTTCTCGGCTAGCTTTATCGCGGCCAAAATACCTGACATTCCGGCCCCAATAATGGCGACGCTTTTATCTTGTGGAAAACTCATAATTCACTTTTATCGAGGTTGTTTCTAATAGGATGCCGCAGATTTTAGCTAATCACCGTGGTCCTGTGGCGGTTCGATAGTAATAGTATGATAGCGAGTAAATATTACGCCATGAGAGATTATTGAAATGCCTGCAATTACCCACGGCGAACTCATTGAAGTTAGCCCGAACGTAAGACGCATTACCGCCACCAATGCTTCTCGCATGACCGGCCCGGGGACGAACAGCTATGTTGTCGGCGAAAAAGCGCTCGCGCTGGTCGATCCGGGTCCGGCGGAAGAAGCCCATATCAACGCCATCCTTGATTTATGTGGTGATAAACTCAAATGGGTGCTTGTTACGCATACGCATCGCGATCATTCACCTGCCGCAAAGCCGATCGCCGAGGCTACCGGCGCAGAGTTAATCGGTAACATCATTACCAACGATGGTTTCCAAGATGACTCCTTTCAAAACGCTCGGGCCCTAGACCAAGACGACAAAATTGAAACAGACGAATTTACATTGCGCGCGCTACTGAGCCCCGGGCATGTGAGCAATCATGTCTGTTATCTCGTCGAACAAGATAAATTGCTCATGACAGGAGATCATGTCATGGGGGGATCGACGGTGGTCATCATCCCCCCGGCGGGTAACATGAAGCATTACATAGAATCCTTGGAGCGGATGCTAGATTACGACATGGATTATTTTGCCCCTGGCCATGGTGATCTGATTGAAAATCCTCACGGAGAAATTCGCTACTTAATTGAGCATCGTTTAAAAAGAGAGAAAAAAGTGGTTACCGCACTGGAGAAGATCGGTCCTGCTTCCGTGACGGCGCTTGTCCCGGTGGTTTACGACGACGTTGATTCCGTGCTCCATGGTATGGCGGCGAAATCCCTGCACGCGCATTTAATTAAACTTGAGCTGGATAAACGTGCCAGCGTGGATAACGACGTGTGGCAGCTACTTTAATCTAATGCGAGATCACAGTTGAAAGTAGCTATTTCTGTTGGCAGTGCTGAACGACGCGACATTCGGGAGCTACGCGATTTTGTTTTATTCGCAGAAAAACTTGGCGTTGATTCCGCTTGGTCGGCCGAAGGTTGGGGTACGGACGCGCTCACATCGCTCGCCTATCTCGCGCCGTTAACGAGACGGATTAAACTCGGTTCGGGTATTCTGCAGATTAGTGCGCGCGTGCCAGCCATGACCGCGATGTCTGCTCTGTCTCTCAATACATTATCTGGTGGGCGTTTCCTTTTGGGACTTGGCGCGAGCGGCCCGCAAGTGGTGGAGGGCCTGCACGGGAGCTCCTACGAAGGTCCGCTAACTCGATTGAAAGAACAAGTCGAGATTTGCCGTCTGGCTTTTGCCGGCCAAAAACTAGAATACAGAGGTAAATATCATTCGCTACCCTTTCCAGGGGACGAAGCCAAGGCTTTGCGGCTGGATCATGAGCCCGCAAACATTCCGATATATTTAGCAACCATTAGCCCGCGTGCCCTGCGTTACACAGGAGAGGCTGCGGACGGTTGGCTCGGGACAACTTTCTCGCCGGATCGAGCCGATGCCCATTTGAGTTACCTCAAGGCAGGACTGAGCAAATCTAACCGCAGTTTGAACGATATTGATTTGCAAGTTGGCTGCCCTGCGGAGATTGACGAAGATCTCGAGAAGATCGTGGAAAAACGGCGCAAAGTGATCGCTTTTTCGATGGGCGCCATGGGTTCGGAGAAGACCAATTTTTATAATCAGGCTTATCAGCGGGCCGGCTTCGAAGACGATGCGAAAGCGATTCAAGCACTCTGGTTGGCCGGGAAGAGAGACGCCGCGGTGGCGCGCGTGCCCGACGAGATGATCACGGAATTTGGTGCTTTCGGCGACGAAGCCAATGTTCGTCAGCGCTTTCAAAAGTATCAAGATGTAGGCATTAATACGTTGCAGCTGCGACTTGATTACTACGATGGGAATCGTCATTTCGAGCAGCTCGAATCGCTCATGTCGCTAATACCTAAATGAGTGCTAACGCGTCTGATCTAATCTTTCATCATTACGATTTTTCCAATTTTTCGGAAAAAATACGCTTAGTGTTCGGTTTCAAAAAGCTGAATTGGTATTCAGTCGAAATTCCCTCGCATCTACCCAAACCTGATTACACGCCTTTAACTGGTGGGTACCGGCGCACACCCGCATTACAAATTGGAGCGGATATCTTTTGCGATACTCGGCTCATTGCGCAAGAACTTGAAGCGAGATTTCCGTCGCCGTCCTTATTTACAAAGACCCAAGCAACGCTGATGGCCGCGATGTGTGAGACCTTGGCGCCTTGGGCGGAAGACAATTTGTTGTGGCCAACCGCACTTTATGTGACAGGCATTCATGCTGCGGATTTCCCACAAGCGTTTCATTCAGATCGCGCGCAATTACATCGCAAACAAACACCGACTATTCAACAAGTGCAATCTGCGGGTCTTAAATATTTTTCGGAAATGCGGGCTCAACTGACCAATATCGAAGGCTTGCTAAGCCACGGAAAACGTTTCATTTTAGGAGAAGAATTCACGCTGGCTGATTGCATCGTCTATGGCGCACCTTGGTTGCTGGAAACGATCGGTGGGCGTAGTGAGGTAATCGAAGAACTTGCGCGTACGCGATCATGGATGTCCGAGGTAAAATCTGTTGGTCACGGTGAATCTACTTCGCTTTCGCCCGCCGACGCGCTCGAGGTTGCGAATAGCGGCACGCCACAAGCACAAACCGAAGCAATCGATCTCCCAAACAAGGTAGAGGTTGGGGAATCCGTGATGGTATCACCGCGCGATGAGCATTCGCCGGCTCATGGCGTTCTAGTTGCGCTAACAGAAAAGCGTATCGTGATCAGGGTGAGTAATGACCGTGTTGATCACGTGCATGTGCACTTTCCGAGAATTGGCTACCGGGTATCCCGCGAGAAGAAATGATTCAGACATAGACGGCGTGCAGGAATTCACGCATAGTGGTTGGTCACCACAAGAAACCTACCTTTAGTCAATGAACTTATGGACAACATCGAGTCCGCAGAAAGCCAAATTGAATCAAGCTATGCCTGGGTAAGACTGTTTGCCTCTCTCGCCTTAATGACGCTTGGCAGTTCTGGTATGTATATCGTGGTAGTCGCAATGCCGGCTATTGAAGCCGATTTTGGGTCGGCCCGGGCAGGTTCTTCTTTGCCGTTTACGCTCATCATGCTCGGCTGGGGCCTTGGTGGCATTTGGATGGGAAAACTGAGTGATCGCTATTCCATCACCGTGCCGATTTCGATCGGAAGTGTGGCAATAGGCGCGGGTTTTATTGCGGCCGCTTACGCTGATAGTTTATTGATGTTTGCTTTGGCAAATGGCATTTTTATCGGGCTGCTCGGTTGTTCTACCATGTTTGCGCCTTTGCTCGCAGATATCACCTATTGGTTTTCTAAGCGCCGGGGTATTGCGGTCGCCATCTGTGCAAGCGGTAATTATATTGCGGGCGCTGTTTGGCCGCCGATAACGAACTACTACATTAACGAAATTGGCTGGCGGGACACGTATTTCGGCATAGGCATCTTGTGTTTGCTGGTCATGTTCCCTTTAACCTTATTGTTACGTAAGAAGCGCGCGGGAGATACCGACGCCGCCGCGTCGAATGTGGACTATGTTAGACCAAGCGCTCTCGGTTTGAGTCCAAATGCTTTACTCATTCTTATCTGTATCGCGGGCGTCGGGTGCTGCGTCGCCATGGCGATGCCGCAGGTACATATTGTCTCCATGTGCCACGATTTTGGATATGGGCCCGCGCGTGGCGCAGAAATGTTATCGTTAATGCTTGGTTTCGGGATTATTAGTCGCTTAGGTTTTGGACTTCTTACCGATAAGCTTGGCGGTCTGCGTACGCTACTTATTGCTTCTGCGGCGCAGTGTTTTGCCTTGTTCTTGTTTCTTCCTGCCAGCGGTCTCAATGCGCTTTACGCGGTATCTATCATGTTCGGCTTATTTCAGGGTGGCATCGTGCCGTGCTATGCCATTATCGTCCGTGAATATTTTCCGGCGAATGAAGCGGGCGCTAAGCTTGGAGTAGTCATTCTGGCCACTTTAATCGGCATGGCCTTGGGCGGGTTTTTGTCCGGTGCGATATACGACTACACAGGTTCCTATGACGCTGCTTTTGTGCACGGTATTGCTTGGAATTTGGTGAATTTGGCGATTGCGGCGTTTTTGCTCCACCGGCGAACGCGGGGGACGAGCTTAAGTGGTCAGGCGGGCTTGGCTTAGCCCGGCTTGTTACGCTTCAAGCAATGCAAAATTAGTAGATGCAGTGTGGCTGCAGGGTTGCGACAAACTCGGACGCGTTGCTGAACCGATCATTTGGATCCTTAGCGAGTAACTTGTCAACGATTGGCTGAAACTCGGCGACTTTCTTGGGCAATTTCGGCACATCTGCATAGAGGTGTTGATAGACAAGCGCGCCCGGCGAGCTCGCTTGAAATGCTTTTTCGCCAGCCAGCATTTCAAAAAAGATAATACCCAGGCCGTAGAGATCGGTGCGGTGATCAACCGTATGCCCCAGGCCTTGCTCAGGACTTAAGTAATTTAGCGTCCCTAAGATGCTGCCCGTTTTAGTGAGATCCCACGAGCCACCCAGGTGTTTCGAGATTCCGAAATCTGCCAGCGCGAGCGAATCATCTGATCGAAACATAATATTTCCTGGCTTGAGATCACGGTGAACAATATTTTTGCTATGGATCGCTTCTAAACCGAAACCAATGTTCAACGCGTAAAGTAATGCTTCGTCTTGGTTTACCCCGTTTTCAATTCGATGCTTCAAATCGCCGCGGGTGAAAAACTCGATGGCAATATAACCGTAGCTTGGCTTGAACCCGTGGCCGTAAAACTTTACGACGTAGGGGCTGTCGATCTCAGCTAGCAATTCTGCTTCGCGGGCAAAGCGTTTAGCGACCGTCTCGTCTTCGATAGAGGTCAGGTCAATGATCTTTAATACCATTGTTTGCTTGTCTTCGACGCGTTCGGCTAAGTAGACTCTCGAATGCGCACCCTGGCCG
>JBCCFA010000115.1:0-10428 GCA_039029975.1 Pseudomonadota bacterium | reverse complement strand
GTCATTGGGAGGATGGTGCACGTTCATTGGATTATGGTGCAGATGGGAGGATGGTGCAGATGAGAGGATGGTGCAGATGGGAGGATGGTGTAGATGGGAGGATGGTGCAGATGGTCCGTCTCAGCAATTAGATTGATGGACTTGATGTTGTCAGGCTGGTCACGCAAGTAGTTCTAAGAGAAAAAAAAAGACCCCACACAGCAAAGACTCAGAATGCAGAACTATCGCGCAAGTCACAGTTCGAAGATGCAGCAGGGACATCGCTCGATGAATCATTGAGAGTGGGTGGTCAACTCACCAAAGCCTTTCTTGAAATTCCCGGCATCATCTCGGTATCACAATGGGCAGGACGAGCAGAACGAGGTGCCGATACGTTTGGCAGTCACTACAGTGAATTCGAAGTCGACCTTGACTACGATCTGTCGGGCCAGGAACAACAACAAGTCCTCGACGAAATTCGAGAAATTCTTGAAGCCTATCCAGGCATTCGGTACGAGGCATATAACTTCTTGTCCGAAAGAATTTACGAAACAATCTCCGGCTACACCACACCCATTGTGGTGAATATTTATGGCAACGACCTTGATGCATTAGACCGCAAAGCCACTGAGGTAGCCGCCCTTATGCAATCCATCGAGGGTGCCCGCAGCGTCCAAGTGCAGTCCTCAAGCGCATCACCCCAACTTCAAATCAGGCTAAAGATGGAACGTTTAAAACAACATGGATTAACGCCCGTCGAGCTGGTCAACGCGATAAAAAGTGCTTACGAAGGTTTCACAGTAGCAAGCTATCAGGAAGCCAACCGATTATTTGATATCACAGTGATCTCTCCTAGCTCGCAACGACAAACGCCAGAACAAGTTATGCAGTTGCCGATTAAAACGGCAACGGGACTGATATTACCCTTGCAAGATTTCGCCACCGTTAGTTTGCAAAACGGTCGCTACAACATTCTTCATCAAGACGGACAACGATTGCAAAGTATTACCAGTGATGTGGTGGGCCGCGATATTGTTGGTTTTATGCGAGAACTCGAAAAAACAGTGCTGGACAAGGTCGACTTCACCGCCGAGCTTTACCCTGAATTCACCGGTGCCGCGATCGAACAAGCAAAGGCTCGCGAAGAACTTATTGTTTTGTCCTTTATGGTGATGCTGATTGTGCTGATGTTGATCTTTATGGCGATTCGTAATTTACGCCACGTAATGTTGATGCTCTTGAATTTACCGTTTGCCTTGGTCGGCGGGGTAATCGCCGTATTGCTGACGGGAAGTAGCTTATCCGTTGGATCGTTGGTCGGCTTTATCACGTTATTTGGCATTACGGTGCGCAACTCCATTATGCTGGTTTCACATTACCAGTATCTAATCGAAGAAGAGCACCTGTCATGGGGGTTAGAAGTTGCTGTTAAAGGTGCTCAGGAACGCTTGCCTTCAATCCTGATGACGGCTCTGGTCACTGCTTTGGCGATGTTACCGATTGCCGTTGATATCGATAATCCGGGCAGGGAGATTCTAGGGCCAATGGCAGCAATCATTATTGGCGGATTGGCGTCGTCAACCGTATTGAATCTACTGATTATGCCGGCGGTGATGCTAAAGTTTGGGAAATTCGAGGTCGCGAAAACTTAGCAACTTAGCATCTAGAAAAACCTGCCATACCAAAGTCGCTTGATCTGACCTATTTTCTCCGACAAAGTAGCTCACTCCCGCTTAAAAATCGTGATTCCTGGCGACCGGAGATAGGTGGTAGCCGAAACCGCCACGGGCGGTAGTGCAACAATGTTCGCTACGATATTGAGCGCATTAATGGAGAACAACTGTGGGAAAACCGTTCAAGGATATATTTATCGTCGATTTTTCAAATGTGGTGTCAGGGCCAATGGCGGTTCAGATGCTAGCCGACCAAGGCGCAGACGTTATCAAGGTAGAAACACCCGGCGTGGGCGATATTTGCCGAAACTTAGGTGCTCGACGCGGCGGCGTGTCATCGATGTTTGCCGTACTAAACCGTAATAAGCGCTCGATCGTACTCGACTTGAAGCAAGCCGAAGCACGAGAGGTTGCCTTAAAGTTAACCGAACGTGCAGATGTCATGATCGAAAACTTCCGTCCCGGTGCCATGGCGCGTGTTGGCCTTGACTATGAAAGCGTCAAACAACGCAACCCAAATCTAGTTTACACATCAGTTAGCGGTTTCGGCCAAGATGGCCCGTACTCGAGCCGACGAGTGTACGACCCAATTATTCAAAGCATTTCGGGCATCGCCGATGCGCAAAAAATAACCGGAACGAAAGAAGTAGACTTGGTAAAGAATCTCATCTGCGACAAAGTGACGTCTGTAACCACTGCTCAAGCAATTAGCGCTGCGTTGTATGAACGCGAGAAAACCGGCGCCGGCCAGCACGTTGAGGTCTCAATGTTGAGTGCTGGTCTCGCTTTTTTCTGGCCAGACGGCATGTGGAACCAAACACTGCTTGGTGATGGTATTCAACCCATGCCTCTTTTGAGCGAGATCTATCGAATTAATAAAACTGCCGACGGCTTTGTCACCATCATTACGGTCTCCGATGATGAATGGCAAGGCTTGTGCCGCGCGATCAACCACCCCGAGATGGGTACCGCCGAGGAATATGCCAATTTGCCCGCGCGCCTTAAAAATATCGCAAGGATAATTGAATTCCTAGATGGGGAAATCAAAAAGTGGCCCACAGATGAACTCTGCGAACGATTAGAAGCGGAGCAAGTGCCGTTCGCCAAAGTGAACGCGGCGCCAGAGGTTGCGGATGATCCACAAATCACACACAGCGAACTGATTGTTAAAGGCGAACATCCGCACGGCGGCGCATTGCAATACCCCGTACAAGCCGCGCGATTTTCCGGTGAAAGGGGGACAACACGCTATGAGGCGCCAATGTTAGGTGAACACAGCGAGCAAATTTTGGCAGAGCTCGGTTTCTCACCTGAAAATATTAGCGACTATCGAAAGCGCGGCATCATCGAGCAGTTCCAACAGTAAAAAGCGACGGCAGGATTAAATTTTCGCAGCCGTATTGGAGACGTTGAAGAGAATGTCTATATTGAAATTCGCCAGCCAAATCTTACTCGCCGTAATATTCTCAACCATTCTCGGAACAGCCAACGGGGAAAATGCAAAAATTGCGCCGTTAGTGAGCGGACTAGGTAATCACTCCTACCCGATAAACAACTGCAAAAGCGAGGCGCAAACATACTTCGATCAAGGCTTGCGTTTGTATTATGGGTTTCGCTTCCCCGAATCACTTGCCTCTTTCCAACAAGCTTCCGCGCTCGACCCCAGCTGTGCAATGGCATTGTGGGGCGAGGCGTTGGCGATAGGACCCAATCCGAACAGTCGATATCTGGGTTTCCCCGATGATCCAAAATCTGCCGGATTAGTCGCCATAGAAAAAGCGGACCAGTTACTCGAACATGCAACACCTAAAGAGCGTGAGTTGATTCAAGCGTTAGGTCTGCGCTTCGCAAGGAACCGGCCACGCGGGGAACGCGACTTGGCTTACCGTGAGGCTATGGCAAGCATTTCGGCGAAATACCCAGATGACGCAGAAATTCTCACGCTTTATTGCGAAGCTTTAATGACAGAGTCGGCTTGGGATTATTGGACACCGGATGGAAAACCGCGATCCGGCACAACAAAAGCGATGCTAGCACTTAATACCGCTCTAAAAATCAACGAAAACCATCCGGGCGCAAACCACTTATTCATTCATTTGTTGGAAGATTCTTTAACGCCCGAAATAGCCTTACCTCACGCGGAGCGGCTTGCAGACTCTATGCCCAACGTAGGACACATGGTTCACATGCCGACACATATTCATATCCGCACCGGACAATACCAAAAAGCAATCGACCTCAATCAACAATCGATCGAAGCGGCGGCAACTCTGGTTAATTCGTGGGGTGAACATTCGTTGCCGATGGGCGTGCCAAGCTTGTCGTCAAGTGATCGGACTCATGCCGGTCACGCGCTCGACTTTATACATTTAGCTTCTGTACTGCAGGGGAATTTTGGTGCGGCTATGAAACATGCGTATGCGCTGTCCGAATCAGTTGAAACAAAATTACATGCGTTTGGTGGTTTTCAGCGTCGTTTTGTTAAACCAATGCTAACCTTGCGTCGCTTTTCACGTTGGGACGAAATTTTATCGCTTACTCCGATTGAAAATGCACCATCGCTGGTTAGCGGCCTTTACTTGTTTGCCCGCGGTAGCGCGATGCTTCATACCGAGGATATCGCAGGCGCACGAAATGCATTGCGGAAATTGTTTCTTCTCGTTGAATCTCCCGAAACGGCTAAGCAGCGATCTTGGGTAAATAATGTGGATGTCCTTCTGCGCATAGCGAGTCAAGTCCTAAGCGCAGAGATCGATATCAAAAATAAACAATACGCGCGAGCAATCGCCTCCTACGAAGATGCCATTCGATTGGAGGATGGATTAAATTATATGGAACCGCCCGAGTGGGGCCATCCGGTAAGACAGGAATTAGGGGCATTGTTGCTCCGGTTAAATCGGCCACGAGAAGCCGAGACAGTTTTCTGGGAAGACTTGCGACGCAACCCGGAAAATGGCTGGTCGCTACACGGTGTTTGGCAAAGCCTGCTAGCTCAAGGTAAAGGAGCCGAAGCAAAACAGGTAGAGTCGCGCTTCTTCGCTGCATGGCAATCAAGTGACACCAAATTGGAAAACGGCCGTGCGCTATCTCCATAAAAGGGACGGAGCGGCTAAACTTTTGCCACTTCAATGCAATGTGTCAATTGGTTCGGATGCCTTCCTCCAGTGCTGTCCCCGCAGGATTTAGCTCGATCGCGATAGTAAAATAAGCATCCGAGGCTACCGTTGAACTATTCCTAACGTGTTACATCTTGCCATCCTAGCCAGCATAATTGTCTTCGCGGTGCTATTTTCGGTCCTGCAAAAACGTTTGCGTCGCGCCCGCAACGAAAAGCTGTTTAATACGCCATTAGAACCAAGCTTTGTTACGCTGCTGCGAGTACACGTACCCCTTTATACCCAGCTGCCCCAAAACCTGCGCGACGAATTACACGGTCACATCAATATTTTCCTCCACAGAAAGAATTTTATTGGTAAAGGCGGTGTGGAGATTACAAACAAAATTCGCCTCGTTGTCGCGGGAAACGCGTGTTTGCTTTTGCTGCAAGGAAATGATCGTCAGTTTAAAGGATTCTCTTCGATTTTGATTTATCCAGAAACATACGAAGCGCCCAACATGCAACACGATGGATTCGTGGTTTCCGGTGGTACAAGTAGACGCGCTGGTGAATCTTGGATGCGCGGACCCATTGTTTTATCTTGGACAGATGTTCTTTCAGGCTCAGTTGATGATCGCGACGGACACAACGTTGTAATTCACGAATTCGCGCACAAGTTAGACGAACAAAGCGGTCACATGAACGGCCAACCGCTGCTAAATCACGACTCGCACTATGAAGAATGGGCAAAGGTGCTCAGTGAAGAATATGAAGCGCTGCACAAGCGCGCGAAACGCGGTAAGAATAGAGTGCTAGATGCTTACGGCACAGTTTCGCCAGCGGAATTCTTCGCAGTGGCAACAGAATCGTTCTTTGAAAAACCTGTGCAGATGAAAAAACGCCTACCAGAGCTGTATGAGCAACTTCAAACTTACTATCGGGTTGACCCGGTTTCTTGGCGCCACGACGCATAAACCATCAAATGCCAAAAACTATGGTAAATCTTCGGGTAATGGGACTAATTGTTCAGTCAAGCGGGTCTCGCAATCGTAAAAACCCCTAAGGCTAAAGAAAAACCCACAACGCTGCGCATATCATTGCGATGAATGCTCCCGCCCAGAGAATCGTATTTGATTCGGTTGTTTCGCTCTCTGAAGACTCTTTTTCGGCTGCGGTTTCTGATGGTTGCGGCGAGTCGATCAATTCTTCTATTCGGCTAAAAAACTCACCAGACAATTTCTTCGAGGTTCTTTCCACTAAGTGACCGCCAAGTTGCGCGAGTTTACCGCCGATATCGGCAGTCACTTCGTAACGCAACATCGTGCCTGTTCCGTCCTCATCGAGATGTACATTGGCGCGCACTTTCACATGTCCTGCCGGACCCGCTTTACCTGACCCTTCAAGCTTGTATGACTCCGGCGGCACAATGTCAGATAGCGTAACGTCGCCCTTGAATCGCGTCTTCAGAGGCCCGATTTTTTGGCTCACGGTCGCGGTAAACGCATCGGGGCCGTTCGAATCAATCTCCTCACAGCCCGGAATAGCTTGGCGCAAAATATCTACATCATTCAAAGCAGCAAATACGTGCTCTCTCGATGCATTGATTTTAATTTGGTCTTGTAATTCCATCGTTCGTCTCCGATAACAACACGCCCACCTCTATATGGGACGCGATCTATATTTTTATTCACACTGACTTCAGATTAGTTTCATTGGGTTGCGGATATACGGGATTGCAGATCAAGTCGCTCGTGCCTCTTTCAGTTTCTGCCAGACGGTGTCTGGACGCAGCGGCAGATCGGTAATTTCAATACCCATAGGCAATAATGCGTCGCACACGGCGTTTACTAGCGCGCCTGGCACAGAGCTCGGACGCCCTTCACCGATACCACGCGTTCCTAAAGGTGTATGTGGACATGGCGTTGGCGCGTAGGTGATTTCGATATCCGGTACATCTGCCGCAGTCGCTAGTTTGTAATGCTCAAAATCAGCCGTGAGTTGTTGTCCGCTGTCGTCGTAGATGAATTCTTCAAATATCGCATTAGACAAACCTTGCACAATAGCGCCGTGCATTTGCCCATCAACAATTAAGGGATTGATCACGTTACCAACATCTTCACTCGTGACCCATTGCCGTATTTCAAACTCGCCGCTGTCTGCATCAACCTCAACGATGCAGGCATCGGCGTTAAAACAAATCATGGGCTTCGCCGCTTCGAAGAAAGCGGTTGATTCCAAGCCGCCGACCACCCCTTCTGGCAAATTTATCGGATGCATGATGATTCGCTCGACAATACTCACAAACGGCTTTGTTAATTCAGAGTCTTTCTTGTAAGCGACTTCACCATTTTTAAATTCAAATTCGTTCGCGCCGGTCTCAGCAGGAAGGCCCAGATCGTGTGCTAACACACGCACAATTTTTTCTTTTAGTTCTTCGCAAGCTTTACTCACCGCGCTAACAAAATAGGAACCTGCGCGCGCGCCGATAGTGCCGGAACCAAACGGCGTTGTGCCGGTATCGCCGGTCGTGATCACAACATCGGCAGGATCAATCCCTAAAATTGCTGCTACTGCTTGCGCAGTTGTTGTTTCATGGCCTTGACCACCGGGCGCGTCGCCGCCGTAAACGCGAACTTTGCCACGGGGGTCCAGGCGCACGCTCGCTGCCCCATATCCAGGTTGGTTTTCCATGGGCACAAGTAGTTCTGAGGCGACACCGGATAGCTCTACCCCGCAGGCGAAACCAATACCCAGCAATTGCCCATCCTCACGTGCTAACGCTTGTTCGTTTCTAAAAGACGGCAAATTAATTTTCGACATCAGTTGATCCCATACTTGTAGGAAATCGCCGCTATCGTAATATTCGCCAGTCACCGAAGTGTACGGCAACTCCCTGACGAAGTTGCGACGTCTCAGTTCAGCGGGCTCCATGCCGATTCGGTGCGCAACGATATCCACGCAGCGCTCCAGCGCGAACCGAGTGGGGTAATGACCAAAGGCGCGTGAAGGGGTTAGACAGGCTTTGTTAGTGGTCGCCACTCTCAATTTGATGTCCGCTTTATGCCAGGCATACGCGTTGGGCAACTCAACGGCCCCAAGGAACGGCATGACGAACCCCCAATAGACACCTGTCTCACCGGTGCCGTTGTCGGCGATACCGCGATTACGAATAGCGAGTAGCTCCCCGTCGGCGCTCGCGGCGATGTCGAGATAGTTAATCTGATCGCGCTCTTGGCCGACGTTCATTAAGCTCTCATAACGCGATTCGATCCAACGGAGCGGGCGACTAAACCGCCGCGCAAGATGCGCAATGATGATGTTCTCGCGGAAGAACGGTGCTTTAACGCCGAAACCACCACCTTGGTCGCGTGGTGCAATCACTCGAACTTTCTCTGCAGGGATATCAAGGATATCCGCCAAAGCGAGCCTGTCGATGTGCGGTCGTTGCGTCGTGATGTAGGCCGTTAATCCGTCAGACTCCGACCATTCGCAAAGTACCCCACGCGGCTCCATTGGTGTGATCCCGGTTCGATGTACTTTGAAACGCTCACTTACAACGATGTCTGCGTTATTAAAGATCTCTTCAACCGCTCGATCATTTTGTTGTTGTTCTTCAAGCGTCTCTCCACCGGTAAAGGTCATTGCAAAGATTTCATTGGTGCCATCTTTTTCGTGTACGATTGGAGAATCATCTGTTAACGCGTTTTCGGGATTTAGAACGACGGGTAGCTCTTCGTAGTCTACGTACACCCGTTCTGCGGCATCAACCGCCACGTATTTATCGCGCGCGATGACAACCGCAACCGGTTCGCCATGAAACTTAACCTTATCGATAGCAAGCGGTTTATAGTCGGGGTATTTCGCTTCTAAGTTGGGCTTTAAAACCGGTTGCAACATGGACTTGATTTCATCTTTGATATCTTGCCCCGTGACAACCGCAACCACCCCGGGCATTGACTCAGCCTCGGATTTATCAACGCCCGTTATGAGCGCGTGCGCGTACTCGCTACGGACAAACACGGCGTGCAAAGCGCCTGGAATGACGATGTCGGCAAGATACTTACCGTGACCGGTTATCAAACGTAAATCTTCCTTGCGCGGCATTGGTGCGCCAATCCACGCCGACGTATTATCGATTCGAGCATTTGTCATCGTGGTTCTATCCTTGGGCTTGCGAATTGAGGCGAGCGGCTTTGTGTACAGCCCGCACAATGTGAACATATCCCGTGCAACGACATAAATTACCGACAAGACCATGGCGAATCTCTTCTTCCGTTGGGTTGGGGTGTTTGTCTAGAAATTCCGTCATATTCATCAAAATTCCTGGCGTGCAAAAACCACATTGCAATCCATGCTCTTCGTTAAAGGCTCGCTGCAAAGGACTTAATCCGTTGACGTTTAGGCCCTCCACCGTCGTCAGTTCGTGCCCATCCGCTTGAACAGCGAGCATGAGACAACTTTTTACGGCTTCTCCGTTCAAGTGAATTGTGCAGGCACCACACACGCCCTCAAAAGTACAGCCAACGTGTGTACCGGTGAGACCCAAATGCTCTCGAATGAAATCAACGAGCAGCATTCGCGCCGGGATTGTTTCCTCGTAATGTTCACCGTTAATAGTGACTCGAATTGTTTTCACGTGATGAATCTCCTAAAGCTTGCGCGGATTGCTATAGTGATGAGCGAGCGCGGGCGAACGCTTTGGCCGAAACCTCGCGACCTAAACGAGAAATAAGATAAGCACGATAATCAGCACTTGCGTTTTGATCGCCGTGCGTTTCGGCTGATTCGGCCGCCGCAGTGAAAGCGGCGGTTACAGCATTTTCATTACCGTCGCAGCCAACCAACGCCGACTCGGCCGCAAGTGCACGTTGAGCACCACCAGCAAGTCCCGCAATAGCGACGCGCGCCTGTCGGCAAATGGCACGGTTATCGAGTTCAAGTGACACACACATGCCAACCACGGGTAAGGCGTCGGTTACGAGACCCCACTTGGCATAAGCACTGCCGCACGGCGCAGTGATTTGCGGCCAGGCAATTGAGAGTAAGATCTCATCGTCGGCTCGTTCCGTCTCAAGCGGCCCGAGTAGGAAATCGTCAATCTCGAGAGCGCGCGTAGGGCCATCGGCTGATTGCAGCTTCAGTCGACCACCCAATGCGAGCACTACGCTTGGCATGCATGACGACACGTAGTTCCAGCATAAACTGCCACCAATCGTGCCTCGGTTACGGACTTGCCTGTCGCCAATATGTTGTGCGGCATCTTGCAAGGCCAGAAAACGGGGGGCTAATTTGGAAGATTCAGCAATTTCCACATAACGAGTCATAGCACCAATCACCAAACCGTCACCTGCCGAAATGCCCTTCAGCTCAGCGATATCTTGCAAATCAATAATGCACTGAGGTTGCAGCATGCGAGATTTAATCGCCTGCATGGCACTTTGTCCGCCGGCAAGAAATATCGCTTCTCCTTCGTCATAACGAGTTAGCGCTGATAACGCTTCGTTAATCGTCTTGGGACGCTCGTAGGCGTCGATCGGTGCCGGAAACATTTACCTAACTGCCCTCCCTAGGAACTCAGTTTCAAATCCAATAGCAATCTATAATAATCATTTTATCAATAATATTTCAAATTTAAGATACGCCAACAAAACGTTTAGATCATAGCAGGGTGGTCTCCAT
>JBCCFA010000114.1:0-10486 GCA_039029975.1 Pseudomonadota bacterium | reverse complement strand
GCCGATAGTAGGAAGCCTTGCCCAAGCGAATCGCATAGCGTGACTTCGAGGCAATTTTTTCTGCCAGCGCACGAGTCTCGGCGCGCAATTTTGAGCTTGGGACGCAATAATTAATTAAGCCGATTTCCGCCGCGCGTTCCGCGCTGATGAAATCACCCGTGAAAAGCATTTCAAGTGCTTGCTTTTTAGGTACGGAGCGCCCCAAGGCAACGGCAGGGGTGGCGCAGAACAAGCCGTTATTAATGCCCGAGGTCGCAAATGAGGCGTCTTCGGCCGCGATGGCCAAATCGCAAGTTGCAACCAGCTGGCAACCGGCAGCCGTGGCAATACCTTGTACTTCTGCGATGACCGGCTGCGGTAAGCTTGGGATGCGCTGCATCATGGCGGCACACTTGTCGAGCAAGGTTTCATAGAAGTCTTGGTCACGTCTAGCATACATTTCCTTCATATCGTGACCGGTGCAAAACGCTTTGCCGCGCGCCGCGATTACAACCACCGCAATCTCCGTATCGTGCCGTATTTGGTCGAACTGCTCAGTGAGGCAGTCTAGTGTTGCCTCGGATAAGGTGTTGAATCCCTCAGGGCGATTGAACATCAACTCTGCTATTCGATTTTCTACACGACACGTAACTAACGGTTCAACTTCCGCGGCGCGATTATCGGGAGGCGCGTTACTCATTTCATCTATTCCTTCGAAATTCGCAAAGCGCTATTTTGTAGAGCTTGCGAGGGGGATTCAAGTTTTGTCCGAGCGACGGCGAAGTCTGACTTTCGATGATAATTGTAGGACAATATTGTAGTATGTAATATTAAGGCCTTTTGATTATTCTACGTCTTAGTGGGTTTAACGCGGCGCAATCCGCGATCTGACAAGTCATTATCACAACAATCTACCGCATGACTGATCAAATCGGAAAATCTGTCATCGCCCTGTCTGGCGATTCGCTGCCGTCGCGAGATTTGGTAGGTGGTAAGGCGTGGTCAATTGCGCGTATGCGTCACCTAAAATTACCGGTCCCGCCAGCTTTTACGGTCACAACCGACGCGTGTCATGACTTTCTGACTCGAGGCAGCTTATCGGACACATTAATGAATGATGTTCGAGCCGGTATTGCTTGGCTTGAATCTGAAACCCAGCGCAAGTTTGATGGCGAGCAATCGCCATTATTAATCTCCGTGCGATCCGGCGCACCGGTGTCGATGCCGGGCATGATGGATACGATTTTAAATCTCGGCATCAACGACCGCACGGAACAAGCGCTCGGTTTGGAAGCGGACAACATGATCTTCGCGCATGACACGCATCGTCGATTTCTCGAACTCTATACATCGGTTGTGCACAAAGCGACGCTTAGTGGTCTAGTGGCAGACGATCCAAGTGCGCAGTGGCGCGAGCAAATCGCCGCGTCAATTGGGGCGCCACTCGCTGATGATCCTTACGAGTTGTTGTCAAAAGCGATTGAAGCAGTTTTTAACTCTTGGAATTCCCGTCGCGCGAAACGCTATCGGAAACATAACAATATTCCTGACGGCTTAGGTACGGCTGTTACCTTGCAAGCAATGGTATTTGGCAATCTCGATGCGCAATCTGGCACCGGTGTCGTATTCAGTCGTAATCCACTCACCGGAGAGAGAACACCCTACGGCGAATATTTATCTCGCGCGCAGGGCGAAGACGTTGTCTCTGGAAAATTCACCCCCGAACCCTTAGTGGCAATGCAGGACAGTGTTGCCAACGCGTACAGTGAGCTATTAAACGCCGTCGAGATACTCGAACAAGAAAACGGCGACGTACAAGACACGGAGTTTACCGTCCAACGGGGCCAGTTATTTTTACTACAAACCCGTGCTGCGAAGCGCGCGCCCGAAGCATCGGTGCGTTTCGCCGTGGATATGGTCGCCGAAGGCACAATTGATATTGATACAAGTTTGTCTCGCGTTAGTGCAGAGCAAGTGCGCAGCGTGCTGGCGGCAAGCCTGGCAAACCCAGAATCGCTTTCTGCGCCAGTTGCCACGGGCGAACCCGCCTGCCAGGGGATTGGCATCGGTGTTGTGGTGGATAATAGTGATGAGGCGGAGCAACGCGCGGCCGCAGGGGAGTCGGTGATCTTGGCGCGACCGACAACCTCACCAGAGGATGTGCATGGGATGATTACAGCTAAAGCAGTTATTACGGAACAAGGTGGGTCAACTTCGCATGCAGCGGTTGTGAGTCGTGCGCTTGGGACGCCGTGCGTAGTGGGATGCGGCGATGGCGCCCTAGCCCAATTAACGGGTGAGTTGCTGACTGTCGACGGTGCAAGCGGCAAAATCTACAACGGCGAAGCGCCCGTGGTTTTGCCCAACGAACAAGAGCATGAACAGTTAGCGCAGTTAATCGCTTGGTTAGAAACTCGAATCCCTCTAACAGTAGGCGCGTTAGAAAGCGAGAGCGATGCCGACGTTTACGATTTGAACCTGGTGGACGGTGCGGAAGAAACCGAACGTCTCCCAATTCTTTTAGAGGGTAAAAGCACAGTGTGTGGGCAGGTAATAGAATCTGATGCAGGTGTTGCGGCGGCAATAGATGCCGGCGTGACAACCCTACTCGTCAAAAATCGACTACCAGTCATGCTTGCGGCTTGGCACTATCAACAAAGCGCAGGTTAATCGGAGAGCAAGATGAGCAACCAAGACAACGATCGAAAAGTACGAGACATCGAGAATTTAGTGGAAATCTTTAACCAATCAGATTGGGAAGAGATGCACCTGAAAACCGATGATCTCGAAATTTTCTTATCAAACGATCCCAATGCTAACCTGATTGCCAACGTAACTGCGGCGCCGGCATCCGCACCGGTCGCAGCGACCCCATCCGCAACTGCAGCCGCTGTTGTTGAACCAGTAGCTCAAGAAACTTCGCCAACAAAACAAGTTGAGGTGCCCGAGGGGATGATCGCTGTGACGGCGCCGAATTTGGGGACCTTCTACCGCGCTCCGAAACCAGGCGCCGCGCCCTATGTGGAAACTGGCCAGTCGGTTGAGTCGAATACTGACGTTTGTTTGATTGAGGTCATGAAGTTGTTCACGCCGGTCAAAGCGGGGAGCGACGGCAAGGTTTACGAGATCTGTGTCGAAGACGGCACCATGGTCGAATTTGGCGATGTACTTGTCATCATCGAGCCGAGCTGAATCGGGCATCGTTTTTTAGGGATTCTCATGCAGCGTGTCTTTGTCGCCAACCGAGGAGAAATCGCACTGCGGGTTAACCGGGCCGCGCATGCGCTCGGTTTAGAAACTGTGCAAGCGGTTTCCGCAGCGGATCAACACAGCATGGCGGCGGAGGTTGCCGATCGCAGCGTCGTGATTGGGCCGGCTCAATCAAAACAAAGCTATCTCGATCCTAAACTCATTGTTCACGCGGCAAAGCTCACCGGTTGCGACGCTTTACATCCCGGTTATGGATTCCTCTCTGAGCGGGCTGAACTGGCCGCGCTCTGCGTTGAGCACGATATTAATTTTGTCGGACCAAACAGCGAGACCATTCACGCGCTGGGCGACAAATTGCAAGCCCGTAAATTGGCTGCCGAAGCAGGCGTCCCGCTGGTACCCGGTACCGATCAAATTGCCGATAGTAAGGCGGCGTTAGTTGCAGCAAAAGAATTGGGATTTCCCGTGGTAATGAAAGCCTCGGCCGGGGGCGGCGGACGCGGCATGTTCGTTGCGCGCGAACCCAGCGACATTGAGGATTCCTTCGACAAAGCAAGTGCCGAGGCCTTGGAAGCTTTTGGTGACGGTACCTTATATATCGAGCGTTACGTCGAAAATGCTCGTCACGTGGAAGTGCAGGTGCTGGGCGATGGGTGCGGTAAGGTCGTGCATTTTGGTGAACGCGATTGTTCTGTGCAACGGCGCTACCAAAAAGTGTTTGAAGAATCACCGTGTGTGGCGATGCCGGACGCAACCCGAGATAAATTGCACGCGGCTGCGGTTAAGCTCGTCGCGACAATGAATTATCGCAACGCCGGCACGGTCGAATTCATTTACGACGTTGCGCGCGATGAATTCTATTTCATCGAAGTGAATGCACGTATTCAGGTTGAACATCCCGTGACGGAGCAAGTTACCGGTTTCGACCTAGTGCAGTGGCAACTACGGATTGCGCAAGGCGAACCGCTAGATCTCGAACAGCACAACATCACGGTGGCCAGACATGCCATTGAATGTCGCATCAACGCCGAAGATCCCCACAACAATTTTCTCCCGAGTCCGGGTCGATTGAGCGCGTGGCACCCGCCTAGCGGTGCGGGGATTCGAATCGATTCGCACTGTCGCGCAGGTTATTTAATCCCGCCTTATTATGACTCGATGATTGGGAAACTGATTGTGACTGCCGGAGATCGCGAGGCCACGGTCGAGCGATTAGTGAGTGCGCTTAACGCATTTCAAATCGATGGCATCAAAACGAATTTACCCTTGCTCAAATTCGTCGCAAATTCGGATGCATTTAAACAGAACAATATTGACACGCGCTGGTTGGAACGCGAGGGCTTACCAGATTTCGAGACAAACGCCGCATAGAGAGTGGAACAATGGCTGAAATAGAATTTATTGATATGACAATGCGCGATGGCCAGCAAAGCTTATGGGGCATGCGCATGCAGGCGGGCATGGCGTTACCAGTAGCGGGCGACATAGACCGAGTGGGCTATAGGGTTGTTGACTATACCGGTTCTTCGATGTTCGAAGTGCTCATTCGCCACTGTCAGGAAAATCCATGGGAAGGCTTAGATCTAATGACCCAAGCCATGCCGCGCTCACGAATTAGAGCCGGTATGCGATCTAATGCCTCGGTGACTTTTGGCGTAACCCCTGACGCGCTGATGGACGCGTGGATGCGTCAATTAAATGTGCATGGGTGTCGCAGTTTTTGGATTTACGATGTGCTCTTTAATATCGACAAGATGCATCGCCTGGCGAAAGTGGCCAAGGAGTTTGGTTCCGAAGTTGCTGGCTCCATCATGTTTACCTTGAGCCCAGTCCACACGGATGAGTACTACGCTGATAAAGCGAAGCGCATCTCGGCCAGCGACGATATTGATACGATTCTGCTTTATGACACCGCCGGGGTGCTCGAAAAAGAACGTATGCAAACACTGGTGCCGGCCATTATTACGAATTCAAACGGCAAACCGGTGGAGTTTCATTCCAATAACTTACTCGGGCAGTCGGCCAAAGCATATTTAGACGCCATTGATCTCGGTATCACCATCTTGCATACGTCAACCAAACCGTTATCCAATGGCCCGGCGGTGCCGTCGATTGAGATCATGACGCGGAATATTGAGATGCTCGGGCATACCCACAATATTGATACTACCTTGTTGCCGGGGATTGCCGATCATTTTGAAAAAGTGGGCAACGCGGCCGGTTTTCTGGTGAATCAGCACGCAGAATACGATGTGCTATCGATACAGCACCAAGTACCCGGTGGCATGGTGGGAACCTTGAAAGCTCAGCTTTCGCAGCAAGACATGATGCATCGGCTCGACGAAGTGCTAGAAGAAACGGCGGTCGTACGAAAAGAACTCGGTTATCCGGGAATGGCGACACCGTTTAGCCAATTGGTAGGCACGCAAGCTGTATTGAATATTGTGACTGGAGAGCGTTATTCGGTAGTGCCTGACGAAGTCATTCAGTATGCAGCTAAGTTTTACGGTGAACCGGCTGGGCCAATCGATCCGAACATACAAGACAAAATCATGTCTGCGCCACGCGCCAAGGAAGTGGTCGCCAACCCGCCGCCGCAACCGTCGATTGAAGAACTGCGCAAACAATACAACGTGGATAACGACGATGAGCTGATCTTGCGGGCCTTGGTACCGGAAGCCGATCTGGAAAAAATGTGGGCGTCGGGTCCAGTGCGCCCGGATTATCCGCTGCTGTCTTCGCCCGAGCTTGAACAGGCGCGCCGTTTAATGACGCTCGCGACTTCACCGGTTGTGCAAGTTAAATCTTCGGGATTGGAATTGTCTTTGAGGAAAAAGGCTTGAATACTAGACGCGCCGTTATCGTGGATATTGTTAGAACGCCGTTTGGGCGCGGCCGCGAAGACGGCGCGTTGGCCGGTATGCATCCAGTTGATTTGTATGCGCATGTGCTGGCGAGTTTGTTGCAGAGAACCGGAATTGACGGTGGGTTGGTCGAAGATGTGATTACTGGCTGCGTGATCCAAGTCGCCGAACAAGCGGGGAATATTGGGCGCCAGGCGTTATTAGCGGCGGGCATGCCGGAAACGGTGCCGGCCGTCACGCTTGATCGTAAATGTGGTTCCGCGCAACAGGCGATAGATTTTGCCGCGCAAGGTGTGATCGCCGGCGCCTATGACATTGTCATTGCGGGCGGCGTTGAAATGATGAGCTTAGTACCCATGCGCGTTAATCGAATGGGTAAAGATGACAAAGGCCCAAAATTTCATGCCCGCTACCCCGACGGTTTAATTTCGCAAGGTGTTTCCGCGGAATTGATCGCGGCGAAATGGCAGTTAGATAGAACCGCTTTAGACGAATTTTCAGTTCGGTCGCATCATTTGGCCGCAGCGGCGAGATCCGATTCGGCCGCGGATATCGTGCCGATTAACGTGCCTAACGACGATGGTGCAAGGCTTGTCTCCGAAGATGAGGGTATTAGAGAAAATTCCAAGCTTGAAAAACTAAGCACCCTGAAGCCGGCATTCGAAAACGAGGAAATGAGCACGCGATTTCCTGAGATAACTTGGTCGATAACCGCCGCCAGCAGCAGTCCAATAACCGATGGTGCAGTTGCTTCGCTCATCGTCGAAGAGAAAACGGCAGAAAAACTAGGTCTAAAAGCACGCGCCGCGGTGACAAATTTCGCCGTTGCAGGTGATGATCCGATCATGATGCTAACGGGTATTATCCCCGCAACGAAGAATTTACTTGATAAAATCGATATCAAATTGGCAGACATTGACGCGTTCGAAGTGAACGAGGCCTTTGCTTCAGTGCCCTTAGCCTGGCAGAAGGCGTTCGATACAGATCCTGATAAACTCAATCAACTGGGTGGTGCCATTGCGATAGGTCATCCTGTTGGTGCTTCCGGCGGCCGATTGATGGCGAATTTGATTCGAACGCTGGAAAAAACAAATGGTCGATACGGCCTACAAACAATGTGCGAGAGTGGCGGCATGGCCAATGCAACACTCATTGAGCGCATATCGTAGACCGGGGAGTTGGTTTAGGGATGCGTGTACTCGCATTTAGCACGATAGTAATTTTGATTTTACGCCGTATGAGCTAAGGGGTTTTGCGGCAAACATAACAACGGAGTAACCCAATGCATTTCGAATACACACAAAAAACGCAAGACTTAATTCAACGCGTGCGGAGCTTCATGATTGAGCATATTTATCCCAACGAAGAAGAAATGCTCGGGCAAATTAGCGACGGGAATCGTTGGGAACCGATTCCCATGCTGGAAGAGTTGAAGGATAAAGCGAAGGCCGCTGATTTGTGGAATCTGTTTTTGCCCGAAAGTGAGCGTGGTGCGGGGTTAACCAATCTCGAATACGCGCCGTTGTGCGAGGAAATGGGGCGCTCTCAATTTGCACCCGAGGTTTTCAATTGTTCGGCGCCGGACACAGGGAACATGGAAGTTATAGAGCGTTATGGCACAGACGATCACAAAGAGGAATGGTTGAAGCCTTTGCTGAACGGGGAAATACGTTCGGCCTTCGCTATGACGGAAATTGAAGTGGCGTCCTCAGATGCGACCAACGTGGAAACCAGAATTGAGCGAAACGGCGATGAGTATGTCATCAATGGTCGCAAATGGTGGACCTCGGGGGCCTTAGACCCGCGTTGTAAGATTCTGATACTAATGGGTAAAACGGATCCCGATAACGCGAACATTTATGAGCAGCAATCGATGATTCTGGTGCCAATGGAAAGTGACGGCGTGCGCGTGAAACGTATGTTGCCGGTGTTCGGCTTTGACGACGCACCGCACGGTCACGCGGAAGTCCATTTCGATAACGTTAGGGTACCGGTCCCCAATATTCTATTAGGTGAAGGGCGTGGGTTTGAAATTGCCCAAGGCCGTTTAGGCCCAGGCCGAATACATCACTGCATGCGTCTAATTGGTGCTACCGAGCGCGCGTTGGAGCGCATGTGTCGACGGGCGAAATCACGAACGGCTTTCGGTAAAACCGTTGCGGACCAGACTGTTACACAAGAGCGAATAGCCGAGGCCCGGATTATGATCGAGCAGGCGCGACTATTAACGTTAAAAGCGGCCTATATGATGGATACCGTGGGTAACAAAGTGGCGAAAAAGGAAATTGCGATGATCAAGGTCGCGGTGCCAAATATGGCTTGCCAAGTGATTGATTGGGCGATTCAAGTTTTTGGGGCAGCCGGCGTGACCACCGATTACGGTTTGGCAGCAGCCTACGCCAATGCACGATTGATCAGAATTGCTGACGGTCCAGACGAAGTCCATAGGAACCAGCTAGCGCGCTTGGAGCTAAAACAATACGGCGACGAACTCAGCGAGGTGGGTGGAAACGGCTTTGTGCCTAAGCTTGAGCGTAGCGACGACTTCGTCTTCAAACCGCGCTTTATTGTTTAGTATCGAGAGTCGAGTTCTCATTATTTTCGAGCGGAATCGCGAATGCATCGTCCGGCAAGCGCTCGATGCTTTGGCGCGAATTACGAATGTGTCGCCGCATCGCGTTCTCTGCTTGTTGAGGGGCACCGCTAAGCACGTATTTTGCAACGAGTTCGTATTCTCGTTGTTCGCGTTTTCGCTCTGCGATCGTTAGATGCCGAACAAATTGCGTTCTTAGCAAATTAGTTTGCGGTATCGGCACAAAGCGCCCGAGTTCTTCGTTGCCACTGATGAAAACCAGCGTAGCGTAAAACTCGGCGCGCCGATCAAGTAACTCATGCAGGTCGTGGTGGGCGACCTCTGCACTTACCTGCGAAACGACGTGTTGGAATTGTTCCCGATTATCTCCTACGTGAATATTTTCAGTGGCGAGACGGGCGGCGAGGGCGGTTAAGGTTTCTTGAATAACGAGTACATCGGTCACTTCGCGTCGGGTGAGGGTACGAACATAAGCGCCCCGATGAGGGACCAGCGTCAATACGCCCTCTGCAGCAAGACGTTTAAAGGCTTCTCGAATGGGACCGCGGCTTGTATACAGTGTTTCACTCAGGTCGGCTTCGATAAGTCGTTGACCAGGCACAAAGCGACCACTCTTGATGCCTTGCAGAACATGGTTTGCTACCTTGTCGGGCGAACTTGATCTTGTGGTCGATAATGTTGCAGCAGGCATGGATAGAATCTTTGTGAGCAATATTTGGATTTTAACAGTGTGAAGCGACTAAAAATTGAAGTCGAAATAAGAAAAATCTGAGGAGATAACGAATGGTCGGACGCGTGAAAGATAAAATTGCCGTCATTACTGGCGCTGGGACCGGTATCGGCGCCGCCTGTATGGAATTATTTGGCGCAGAGGGGGCAAAGGTCGTCGGTGTTTCAAGGACACAAGCAAACCTTGACCAAGTGATGGCGAAAACTCGCGACGCTGGCGGCGACGGTATGGTAATCGCTGCAGATCTATCCTCATATGAGGCCGCGCAATCCATTATTGAACAAACGATGTCGGCATATGGACGCGTCGATATTCTGGTCCACTCGGCTGGGGTGGGGTGGAGCTGGGGCGAAAAAAGCCCGGGCTCTATGGATGATGTTGCTATCACTAGTCCCGAGAAATGGGACGAGGTGATGTCGATCAACTTAGACGCGTGTTTCTATGTGATTCGCAATGTACTGCCGATTATGCAAAAGCAAGGCGGGGGATCTATCGTTAATGTGGCGAGTATCTCCGGATTTTTAGGCATGGCTACCGCCCATACGTACACGGCGGCTAAAGGCGCAATGATCAATCTCACTCGCTCGATGGCAACGACCTACGCAATGGAAAATATTCGCGCCAACTGCGTATGCCCGGGTTACACGGACACCCCCATGATCCAGTCTGTGATGGGTATGTTCGATGACGAGCAAACGGCGGCTTATTTAACGCCGATGCAGCGCGCCGGCGCACCAATGGAAATGGCTTACGGATGTTTGTACTTAGCTTCCGATGAGGCGAGCTATTGTAATGGGGTTGTGTTACCCATAGACGGCGGCACCGCGGCTAGGCAATAACGACGGGTTTGCGACCTTTAATCAATAACGCTAAGCAGGGAAGTAACAAGCCGAATGCAGCCGGAATTGGCACTGGCGACGCCACGAAATCAAAATCATAGGAGACCGAGCTGCCGGTATCCTGAATGAGAAAAACATAATCGCCAGAATACATCGTCCTTTTAGCCACTTTGATACGAATTGTGTGTCTCTCCGCCACGATCCGCTGTCCACGCACGTTCAGGAATTTGCGTCTGGTAATTTCTGCTCTTGCAGCTGTGGCCGTGTCCAT
>JBCCFA010000113.1:0-10491 GCA_039029975.1 Pseudomonadota bacterium | reverse complement strand
GCGATAGCTTCGACTCAGTTGTGATCACCACGGTGCCGAGCAACGGGGTGCTCTATGTAGATTCGAATGGCAACGGGGTAGTGGATGGTGGCGAAGCGGTGTCTACAAGCCAATCGATCGCGCTCGCGGAGATCACAGCAGGTCGGTTGAAGTTTAAACCGGCAAGCGACGCCAATGGCGCGGCTTACGATAGCTTTACATTCCAGGTTCGCGACGACGGCGGTACGGCGAATGGCGGCGTGAATCTTGACGTGACGCCTAACACAATGACAATTGATGTCACCCCAGTGAACGATGAGCCGGCGGGGACAGATGCCACAGTGACGTTGCTTGAAGATACAGACTATACGTTTGCCACGAGTGATTTTGGCTTCAGCGATACGCTCGATGGCGATGCGCTCGACGCCGTTGTCATTGGCACGTTACCGATGAATGGCACGCTTTTTATCGACGCTAATGGGAACGGCGTTGTGGATGGCGGCGAAGCAGTTACCGTCTCCCAAACGATTACGGTCGCCGATATCACTGCCGGGCGCCTAAAATTCAAACCTGCCGTCAACGCGAACGGGTTGACCTACGACAGTTTCACCTTTCAAGTGCGTGATGATGGCGGCACCGCAAATGGTGGAATAAACACTGACGCGACGCCCAATACGATAACGATTGATGTGACGCCGGTGAATGATGAACCAACCGGCACGAATAATACTGTCACGACGTTTGAAGATAGTGACTATACCTTTGCGACAATTGATTTCGGTTTCAGTGATGTCGTGGAAGGAGATGGCTTCAATGCAGTCGTCGTCAGCACGCTACCGAGTAACGGTGCATTATATCTAGATATGAACGGCAATGGTGTTGTCGATGGCGGCGAGACTGTCACAGTGGCCCAAACAATTTCTGTTGCCGACATCGCATCGGGACGATTTAAGTTCAAGCCAACAGCAAACGCCAATGGACCCGGCTACGACAGTTTTACTTTCCAAGTCCAGGACGATGGTGGCACGGCAAACGGTGGCGTCGATACTGATTTGGCGCCGAATACCATGACCATCGATGTCACACCTGTTAATGACGAACCTGCTGGTGCGGATAACACCGTGACAACGCTAGAAGATAACGATTATGCGTTCATTACCGGCGATTTTGGCTTCACTGACACGATAGATGGTGACAGTTTTGACGCGGTTGTAATTAGCACGCTACCGAGCAACGGTACTTTGTACTTAGACATCAACGGTGATGGTCTGATCGACGGCGGCGAAGCGGTGACGGTAACCCAGGCTATCACGGTCGCCGATATTTCGGCAGGTCGTTTGAAATTCAAACCGGTGCCAGATGCGGTTGGCATTGGCTACGATAGCTTTACGTTTCAGGTGCGCGACGACGGCGGCACGCCCAACGGCGGCGCCGATACTGATGTAACGCCGAACACGATGACAATTAATGTCACGCCAGTGAATGACAGTGATCCGGTTGCCAATGATGATTCAATCACGGTAGCCGAAGGCGGCACGGCAACGGTGCTCGATTCTGCCGCAAATTCCGTACTCGCCAACGATAGCGACGACGACTTACCTTTTGACACGCTGACGGTATCGATAGCCAGCGGGCCAGCATACGCAAGCAGTTTTGCATTGAACCCGGATGGCACCTTCTCCTATACGCATGATGGTACGGAAAACTTTACCGATAGCTTTACTTATATTGTCTCTGATGCGAACGGCGGGGTGACTGATACGGGCACTGTCACCATTGTGATGAATCCAGTCAATGACAATGATCCAATCGCAAACAATGACTCAATTACGCTAAACGAGGGTGCTACAGCTACCGTGCTAGATTCCGCCGCTACTTCCGTGCTTGCTAACGACACTGACATCGACTTGCCGAACGATAGTTTAACCGTGACAGTAGGGAGCGGTCCGAGCTTTGCGAGTAGCTTTGTGTTGAATGCGGATGGTACGTTCTCTTACACGCACAACGGCACTGAGAATTTTGTCGACTCGTTTACTTATATCGTTTCCGATGCGAATGGCGGACTAACCGATACAGGTACCGTCAGTATTACGATTAATCCGATCAATGATAATGATCCGGTTGCCAGCAATGATTCAATAACAGTCAACGAGGGCGGTACGGCATTTATTTTGGATTCGACGGCAACGAGCGTATTGGCGAATGATACGGACATTGATCTACCGAACGATGCTTTAACTGTCACGTTAGATACGGGCCCAAGTTTTGCGAATAGCTTCACCTTAAATGCCGACGGCACGTTTTCCTACACGCATGACGATTCTGAAAATTTAACAGACTCGTTTACCTATATCGTGTCCGATGCCAATGGCGGGGTAACGGATACTGGTACGGTCACCATTAACGTTAATCCAGTTAACGATAACGATCCGGTAGCAGCTAATGACAGCATTAGTTTGGCGAACGGCGCTACGATGATGACTCTAGACTCTGGCGCAAGCAGCGTGTTGGCGAACGATACGGATCTCGACCTGCCAAATGACACTCTGACAGTGACACTACTGAGTGGACCAAGCGCCGCATCAAGTTTCGTTCTCAATGCCGACGGCACATTTGTTTATGCCCATGATGGCGGCAGCGCAACTAATGATTCGTTTGTTTATCAAGTCATGGACGCCGACGGTGGCGTCGCGGATACGGCGATCGTTAACATCAACATTTCGAGTTCAAATATTGCGCCGGTCATTACTTCAAATTCGGGTGGTGCGTCTGCTTTTGTCGCATTGGCGAACAACCAAAGCGTGGTAACCACTGTCACGGCGACTGATGTGGACGGCGACGACGTGCGTTATGCCTTGAGTGGTGCAGACGCCGCTAACTTCTCCATCGATCCGGTAAGCGGAGTTCTAACTCTACTAGATACATCGGTAGCAGCAACTTATTCGATTGATGTGCTCGCGAGTGATCCAAGCGGCGCGATGGACATGCAGCGCCTCACCATAAGCGCCCCAGGTACGCCAGATGTGGTGCTACCACCGCCGATTGATCCACCGCCGGTTCCCGATACGCCAGATGATTTCGATGAGCCAACGTCCACGTTTAAGCCTGTGTCGACTCCCGACACCGTAAGCGAACCCACGACTGAGGAGCCAACAAGCCGCGAACAGGCCGCAGATATTGAGCTAATCCGCGTGCAAAAAGTTGCTTTAGCTGATTTTAGTCACCAGCAATCGGCTTATCGGTTTGCGGATTACGGGGATTCGGGTCGCTATAACGACGACGACAGACAACAAAAGCCAGAAATCGTTGAAAACTCATGGGATCGCAATGCCTTGTTGAACTCTATGGCCTTAGAGATTGATCTAGCAACCGCAGAGATGATTGAACGCGTTGACCAAGCAACCTATTTGGAAGTCAACGTACGCCGCACGGCCGAAATGGTGTCTTTGGTCGCCATTGCTGGACTCATGAATATTTTGCTTAAAGGGACGGGTTTATTAGGGGCAGCAGTGACTGCCATGCCGCTATGGCGTTGGATGGATCCTATGCCTATCCTAAATGCTGAAGATGATGATCGTAGGCGTTTCGAGCAAGCTCGCGATAAAGGCGATCAGTATGAGCAACGCATTGACGGTATGTTGCACGGCGAAGAGCCTGAGGACCGACCAGCGGTATAACAAAAAGTGTTTAAAGCGAGCCCCTCAATTCGAATTAGCGCGGCAATTGCGCTTTTATCAATTAGCGTATTGATGCTTGCAGATTTATTGGGTTTTTTCCCCGATCGCAAAGAAGAAATCATTGAGAGCCGGGCAACGGCAATTGATGGCGCCACGCGAACCGTCAACGATTACATTCGTCGCGGCCAACTAGACTTACTGCCCAGCTACGCGCGTCGTTTAGTTTCGACGAATAGCACGGTAGTAGGCTTCCTCATAGTCGACCGCGATGGCAGGATTCTAAGTGACTACGGCGACACGCAATCGATTAATACCGAAGATAATGCCAATCCGGACGTCACCGTGCTAAGTATTAACAGTGCTCAGGGCAAATGGGGACAGGTGGGTATCGCGTTTGAACCGGTTTTTAGCACTGCGGTGTCGGATATCTTAAGGAAACCCTTGGTCCGTTTAGCCCTGTTTCTAGGATTTTCCGGTTTCCTACTGTACGAATTTTATTTGCGGCGCGTGCTCCGTTACTTAGACCCCACGAATATCATGCCTGAGCGCGTTCGCACCATGATTGATGCGTTGGCAGAAGGTGTGGTCTTGCTCGACTCGCGTCGCCAGATTGTGATGGCAAATAACGCGTTTGCGCGCGATCTCAGTGTTGATATTAAGGATATTACTAAGATTAATCTGGCAGATTACAATTGGCAGCATATCGACGAATATGAGACAAAACGTTTCCCGTGGGAAGTTGTGCTTGAGACGGGTGTTATTCAAGAAAACGTTGTCGTGCAGGTGACCTTACCGGGTAGAGGTAGACGTTATTATTCAATCAACGCCACGCCTATTATGGACGATGGCGGGAAAGTTCGCGGCGCTATGATCACGTTTGATGATCAGACTGACATTGTCTTGAAAAATGACGAGTTGGAGAAAGCACTCCGAACGACGCGAGAGCAGCAAAAGGAAATTGAGCAGCAAAATGAAGAACTGAAACTACTGGCGACGCGCGATCCATTGACAGGGTGTTTGAACCGACGCGCATTTTTCGAAGTATTTGAAAAAGAGTTTATTGCGGCGAAAAACCGTGGTACGCAGATCAGCGTGATCATGTGTGATATCGATCATTTCAAGAGCGTCAATGATACCTACGGTCATTCGATAGGTGACCAAGTGATCAAGAAGATGGCTGAGGTTGTCCAAGAGACGGTACGTGAAAATGACCATGTTTGTCGCTATGGAGGTGAAGAGTTTTGTACTTTATTACCTGGCATCGATAAACATGGTGCCGCGACTATTGCCGAGAGAATTCGCACCAACATCGAAGGGGAGGCCGCCCAATCGCTGAAGCTCGCCGGCGGGCGCGTTATCACTTCGAGTTTTGGGGTGAGTGATTTGGAAAGTAACGCGAGCGATCTAACCGAATTAATCGATCAAGCAGACAGCGCCTTATATGAATCTAAAGAGAACGGGCGTAATCAAGTGTCGTTGTATACAGCTAATACAGACATGGCCAACTCAGCGGTAAGTTAGGCCGCATTTTTTACCTGACTAAAGGCGGTAATGACTTCGTCGATATCGTTCGATATCACCTCGTGTAGTTCCACGACTTGTTCATGAGATAAATTAATAAACGCTAACGCGGATTCGTGAAATTCAAGGGAGGACTCGCTACGAGCGCGATTTTCTGCCAGCCGGTAAGCAACATGCACGATACTGGCCTCAAAATGACAGTTCGAAGCACTTGAAGGTTCTTGGTGGCTTAGCAAGATTTCTGGAATTTCTGCCGGCAGTCCCCACTGGTCGGCGAGATAACCACCGATATCGCAGTAATCATATCCTAGCTGCTCCCGTTCAATTCGAAACTGCATTGCTCCGGTCGCCTTAGCGCGCGTCAAAATGTCCACCATTGATTGCGGTTCAAACTGGTACATCGCGACGTGGCCGATATCGGCTAATAAACCTTGCACAAACACGTGCCCGCTGTTGAGTACTTTCAAATGATCAGCTAGCGCCTTGGCGATTGCACCACAGGCCACCGACTGACTCCAAAAGGCTTTCACGTCGACAAGCTGCGCTGGTATGCCGTCGAACATATCGGCAACGGAAGACGACAGCACAATGTCATGCACCAACTGAGTGCCGAGTAACGTCACTGCACGGGACACTGTCGCGATCTCGGCTTTTGGTGCGAACAAGGCGCTATTCGCCATACTTAAGAAACGTGCTGTTAGAGCGGGGTCAATTGAGACCACTTTCGAAATATCGTGCGTGCCAGCGCCCTGTTGAACTAAATCTCGAACGCGGAAGTAGACGTCCGGTAGGGTAATGAGTTGGTTCGGGTTAGAAAGATAGATTGGCAGCGAGCCCATGGCATAATCTCGTGGTTACTCCGCGATAAAGATAGCGGCCCGCGGCACCCATACTTGAATATCGTCGACGGGCGAGGTCAGGAAAATGATGGGGGAGACGACTAAGGCACTTGACTGAGAAAAGCAAAACAAGAAGAAAATTTCAAATACCGGTCAGCGTCGGCGTGTTGTTGCCACTACTCGTCCTAGTAATTATCCATTTGGAGTCCTACGCGTTCTTTCATTGGATTAGCTTAGGCATTAAGGCAGAGCAACTGCCGAGCTTGCTTGGCGAGCCTGACCGCACTGAGAGGACAATGCTATTTTGCGATGGGATCTTCAGCTGGACGGGCGATTGCCCGCAAATCGCCCATACCGAATATCGATTTTATCGCACAGGCATTGACCGTTGGGTCGTGGTTGGTATCGATGAGCATGGAATCGTCGCTTTTAAATCAATCGGCAAATTATAGCTTTCGTATACCGGTTGGCACGCTAGTGGTATGAAAATAAAGCGGTTTTTGCTACATTGAGCACCTGAATTTATGACGCATCCTGCGGACTCGGCAGCGCTCTGGTTTAGTCGTCATTGTGACGAGAAAGCTCAGGAATCAGGTAGCGCTGAGGTCGTCAGTGCGTCGCAAGGGCGAAAAATAGCAGCGAAATAACACGAGTCACGCGTTCCGCTATTGCCGCGACTAATTACGAGGCGAGAGAGAGTTTATGAAACTGTTCAATTCGATTGTACTGGCAGCGTTGTGTGCGATGTCGTTGTCGATATCGGCCGAACTTGCGGTCGAAACACCTACAACCAAAACTCTGCCAAAAGAACCCAGTCCGCATTGGATGTGGGTAAGTGACCTTAACTTCTTCTCAATGGAAGCAGGTAAGGCGTACCTAATGGACGGCGATAGCGGTCAAATGATGGGGATGTTGAGTACCGGCTATTTCTTCGCTTCCGCTGTGCACAGTAGCGACCATTCGGTGATTTATAGCCCGGAAACGTATTTGAGTCGCGGCACACGGGGTGAGAGAACCGACGTGATCGCGGTTTACGATCCCCAAACTCTCGCTGTAACTGACGAAATTTCGATTCCGGCAAAGCGGTTTTCTGGTGTGCCGGTTGTTGGCCACACCGCTTTGAGCGCCGACGATCAATTTTTGGCAACCTTTAACTTTACCCCTGCGCAGTCGGTCAGCATTATCGATGCGAAGGCCAAGAAATTTTTGGCCGAAGTAGAAACGCCCGGTTGCGCGCAGGTTTTCCAGGCGGGCAATCGCGCGTTCAACATGATTTGCGGCGACGGTTCAATGTTAACGCTAAAACTCAGCGATAGCGGCGAGGTGGAAACCGTTCGGAGCGAGAAGTTTTTCGATCCGAGAGCGGATATGCTGGACGACAAAATGGATCAAATTGGCGACTCTTGGGTGTTCTTTGCAAAAAGTGGCACCGTCCATCAGGTCGATATGAGCAACGGCGAACCCAAATTTCTGCCGACGTGGTCCTTGTTTTCGCCGGAACAAATAGCCGACAACTGGCGCCTTGGTGGTTATCAATATGCAACGATTCATGACGCCACTGAAACCTTATTCGTCTTAGTGCACCGCGGGGATGAGTTCTCACACAAAGCGCCGGGCGTTGATGTGTGGGTGTACGACATGAAGCAACAAAAACGCAGAGGTATGATATCGCTCTCTCACCCGGCAACCGCCATTCGCGTTACCCAAGATGACGCCCCTTTGTTGTTTACCGTGGACGCCGAGCACAGTGGTGCCGTGGTATACGATGCAATGTCTGGCGCGCACAATTTGGATATCCCCGAAATTGGCATGAATCCTTTATTGATGTGGTCTCCGTAATCGATTGGCTACCACGCTGAAATGGGATAATGACTGAGCTTACCGAAATCGCTGGATTGCATAACGACCCGGTAGTGGTTTACGCCGCGCGGTTGGCGATGGGCTTATTGTTCGGTCTCGCCGCAATCGCCAAGATTCGTCATCACTCGGTCTTTCGCGCGACTCTCGCCGACTACGAACTAGTGCCGTCATTCCTGCTTGTACCGGCTGCTTTACTTGTTGTCCTGCTAGAGGTCGGCATAGCGGTTGGCGCCTTTTTCGAAGGGGTCGCATCTGTAGCCATGTTAATGGCCGGTGGGCTCTTGTTACTTTATGCTGCAGCGATTGGGATCAACTTGTTACGCGGCCGTCGCGACATAGACTGTGGCTGCACCGGACCGGCGGTGAGGCAATCCTTGTCAGCTTGGCTGTTAGTCAGAAATACAGGTTTGGCTATGGTCGCTGGTTTTGCCAGCACCATCCCAAGTGGGCGCGTAATCGGCTTGTTGGACATTACCCTAGTGGCGGTGATTATTGGCGCCGCGGTTGTAATCTACGCAGCGGCTAATCAATTAATGATCAATGCACCGAGATTAGATGCACTAGACGACTTACTGGAACCGGCAGATGGTTGAAACATTAATTATTTCTAACATCATTTTGTGGATTTTAGTTGCCGTCTTGGCCGTTACCGTGTTCGCGTTAGCGCGGCAAGTTGGCGTCTTGTATGAACGCATCGCGCCGGCCGGGGCGCTAATGATCGAACAAGGACCGGGAGTAGGTGACCAGGCACCGCAATTTTCACTAACAACGATGAATGGTGAGCCGTTGGCACTCGGTGGAACTCCCGAGAACGGAAAAAGCACACTGTTGTTCTTTCTTTCTCCCACTTGTCCCGTGTGTAATACTCTGTTGCCCGTTCTGCGATCAATCAAAGCTTCAGAACAGTCTTGGTTGCAAGTGGTTTTAGCCAGTGACGGGGACGAAGACAAACAGCAGGAATTCGTTGCCAAGAAAAATCTGCACGATTTTTCCTATGTCTTATCAACGGATCTTGGTATGGCCTATCAAGTTGCCAAGCTACCATTTGCTGCATTGATTGACGAGCAGGGCGTTATCCGCGCTAAGGGTCTAACGAATAATCGGGAACATTTGGAGAGTTTGTTCGAGGCCATGGAGCGAGGCGTTGCTTCAATTCAAGAATTTATGGGGCAAGATCAAAAAGACGTCGCATAGTTTTGTATTTTCATTGATTTAGTTAGGCAGTCGCGTTATTCGGAGGAAACACAATGAGTTGGTTCAATAAAATCTCAGAAATGGGTGTAAGAAAAGTCGCAAGACAAACCGCGCGGCGAAGTTTCCTCTCGCGATTTGGCACGGTTTTAGTGGGCGCGGCCGCCATCCCAGCGCTGCCTGTCGCGCGGGCTGCAGGCAGTCGCATGCCGGCACCTGACGAGAGCGGAATTGAAGGCGACCCGGGCAATCCGCAAAGCTGTGATTATTGGCGCTATTGCAGTATCGATGGTTTCTTATGTTCTTGCTGCGGGGGATCTGCCAACTCCTGCCCGCCTGGCACGGAGCCATCACCCGTGACTTGGATAGGCACCTGTAGAAACCCGGCGGATGGCAAAGATTATGTCATCTCGTATAACGATTGTTGCGGTAAGAGTGGGTGCGGCAGGTGTTTCTGCAATACCAACGAGGGTGATACACCATTGCATCGTCCTACTTTGGATAACGACATTAACTGGTGTTTGGGCACGAAGAGTAATGCCTATCACTGCTCGACCGGCGTCATCATTGGTGTAGCGACGGAACCGCTACGCTAACCGCCATACGAATTTTCTAGCGTTAATCTTCTGGCGAAATCCGGGTGGGTACCTTTAAGGCGATTATCTTGCTCATCGCTCTGGGTGCTGTTGTATCCGGTGCTTTTGCTGCGGGGGACAAAAATTCGCCGCATGTGAACTATATGTTGCACTGTCAGGGTTGCCACTTACCGAAGGGTATTGGGCACCCAGGTCTGGTACCCAAACTTACCGACCATGTCGGAAAATTTCTCTCGGTTGAGGGCGGTCGTGCCTATCTCATACAGGTACCTGGCGTTGCCCAATCCAACCTAGATGACGAAACTTTAGCAGAAGTGCTTAACTGGCTAATACCAACGTTTGATCCGGTCAACACGCCCGACAATTTCGCGCCGTTCACGGCCAAAGAGATCGGCACCTTTCGACCGACCCGGATCCGAGCAGTATCGGAAATTCGTCAAAAGTTACTGAACGATTACCGCTCGACTAACAATTAGTAGAATCGCTGAAGACCAAACTTTAACGCGCGCGCTTCAAACTATTTTTATCAAAATCGCGACCTTTTAAATCGTTACCGAACCGATAGTTTGCCCAGGTTAGTAAGGTGCTTTTACCGGTGATGTGATTAACCATATGCATGGAAGCGGGTCGCCAATATTTCTCTTCATATTGTTCGTAGCCGTCGGAAACGAGCGTTTTTAGTAAAGCATCTTTGCGATCATAGTATTCGATTTTTAGCGGTCGATACATCTCCTTATCCATCCACACGATCTGACGGGTGTAGCCGGAATTCTCGTAGGCTGGGTAGGCTCCTGAGGCAAGTCATGCATGAAGTGAGTCACGCACCCG
>JBCCFA010000112.1:0-10547 GCA_039029975.1 Pseudomonadota bacterium | reverse complement strand
GCCGTCAGCCCGACATGCAGCTCGTTTGATTGGTTATACTAGGCTAGCAAACCATGCTGGACCCAGCCAAGCACTCGCCATGGAAACTACGGGGGTCGATGCGCCGTTGCTTCCACCGGAAGCAAAGCCGGGCGAGTGTTACGCACGTGTGTTTGTCGCACCTAAATACGCCACGAGAACCGAAGAAGTATTGAAGACCGCCGCTTCGTCTCGTATTGAAACTACGCCGGCCACCTTTGAATGGGTCGAAGAGCGCGTACTTGTGAAAGAGGCAACATCCCGTTTAGAAGTAGTTCCTGCCACTTACGGTTGGGAGACCGAAGAAATTCTGGTCAAACCCGCTTCCTCGAAGCTAGTGCCTGTGCCGGCTGTTTATGAGACCCAAACAGAACGTCTTTTGGTCAAACCGGAACACACGGTGTGGAAGAAAGGCACCAACTCAGGTTCGATTACCCGTATAGACGACACCACTGGTGAAATCATGTGTCTCGTGACCGTACCTGCTGAATACCGCACCGTTTCTAAACGGGTCATGGTTTCGGCCGCCACGACCAAAGAAGTTGGTATTCCTGCCGAGTACAAAACTGTTAAACGAAAAGTGCAAAAGACCGCACCGACGACCCGCACAGTTGAGATACCAGCAGAGTATAAAACTGTGAAAGTGCGCAAGATGGTTAACCCTGCAGGCAGTCGTACTATTGATATCCCTGCAACTTACCAAACCGTCACTAAGCGTGAGCAGGTTGCGGATGGTTACTTAGAGTGGCGTTCGATTCTGTGCGATACCAATGCGACACCGGCTGTCGTACGCTCCTTGCAAACAGCGTTGACGCGTGAAGGTATCTATCAAGGCCCAATTGACGGCATCATCGGGTCGGCTACTGCTGCCGCTGTACGGACATACCAGCAGCGCAATGGCCTAGCCACTGGTGGTATCACTATGGCGACCTTGAAGAAATTGAATGTCGCGATTTAGTCTCAATAAAAAGACGACAAAATTCTGAACTTCCTCAAAGGTCAGCGCGTATTAGAAACCCGCGGAGTCTTGCTCCGCGGGTTTTTTTCGCGCTAGCCAAACGTGGCGAATAACGTATGATGCTGCCAAGATTTAACCTTTGATGTTTATTGAATTTCGATGATTGCAAAGAAGGTCTGTTTGATCGGCGAATTCGGCGTGGGCAAAACTAGCCTCGTTGCGCGTTACGTCAATCATACGTTTTCTGATAAATACATCACCACGGTGGGTGTGTCGATTAAAACGAAAGTCGTCTCGCTATCCGAGGGTCAGCAGATGAAGCTCGTCGTCTGGGACATTGCTGGGGAAGACAAGTTCAGCAGCACCGCAGAAAGATATTTGCGCGGTGCCAACGGACTGTTCATCGTTGCGGACGGCACTCGCGAAGCAACAATCAATACTGCCGATGATCTGCTCAAACAAGCGCAAACCATCGTCGGTAATATTCCTGCCGTGCGTCTCGTCAACAAATCCGATCTACCGCTGGCCTGGAACAACGGGCATGACAACCCTGAAGATAACAGAGCGCAAGAGATAGATGGGCGAATTCTTACCAGCGCCAAAACCGGATTTAACGTGCAATACGCGTTTGAGAGTCTCGCAAATAAGGTTATCGCGTGAGTACGGCAGAACCAGCGAACGACACGACTTGGATTGCAGCACTGGCGGTAGAGAGATTTAAACCGCTTGTCGTCACGATCGATCAAAAGGGGCGGATTTCGGCCGTAGAAGGCGATGCTAGGTATTTTGGTTATGACGGCGTTGATCTAAATACAGCCGCCGAAAACGCGTTCGATTTCATGCTGGGTTTGGAACAAGAACAAGAATTATTGTTGGATTTTCTTGAAACGCCGAACGGTCGCTCAGTCCATGCATACATCCAGACACAAGATGCCGGGCGAAGCTTAACATTAATAGATGCCACACAAGAACGCGACCAACGCCAGGCGTTACAACAGAAATCAAACGAGTTAGCGCTGCTAAATGCCGAACAAGTCAAACTGTTGGCGGATTTAAGGGCGGTCAATTTAGCGCTCGATGAAAAGAGACGAGAAGCCGAGCGTCTATCTAGCTTGCAAAGCCAGTTTTTGGCGTCGATGTCGCACGAGTTCCGCACACCCCTCGCGTCGATTCTGACTTACGCGGACTACCTGTCGCGGGATACAGCAAAAATCGCGGTCGATGATGGTCTGGGATCTATCAGTCGCGCGGCTCAACACTTACTGAACATGGTTGAGAATTTGATTGGCCAAGCTCAGTTGTCCTTGGAAGGTATCGAATTAAATCTTACCGATGTTAGTGTGAGCAAACTCGTTAACGAGTTGTCCGCGCTGTTTGCACCGCTCGCAGCAGCTAAAGGTTTGAAGCTAACCATGCGCTGCGCTGAGACGCTACCGCAAATGATTAAACTGGACGCCATCCGTTTCAAGCAAATTTGTATCAACCTGCTAGGCAACGCATGTAAATATACGGAGCACGGCAGCATTACCTTAGAAGCTAAGTTTGAAGATGGAATGCTAGAAGTTTCTGTGCGTGACACGGGCGTGGGTATTTCGGCAGACGCGCAGGCGCGAATATTTGAGGCTTTCGAGCGCGGGGAGCGTCAAGATAACAAGGGGGGGGCCGGGCTCGGGTTACATATCACGCAGCGTTTAGTCACGTTAATGGACGGAACAATAGATGTTCAATCGCAACTTGGTGAGGGCACCTGTATCACCATCCGCGCGCCGGTTGAATCGATTCCCCCTACGTCTTGTGCTCCGCCAGCCCAAGAAAGTACTGAAAATAAACCGAGTCGACCAAATCTTGGTAACGTTGTAGTGGTTGAAGACGACACAGACGTCTACGATATTTTGGAAATCTATTTAGATGAAGCTGGCTACGAGGTTTATCACGCGGATAGTGGCTTAACGGCCCTAGATATTGTGGCGCATTCTGATCCCGTCGCAGTGATCAGCGATCTGAACGTGCCGGAAATCGATGGTGTTGAATTGACTCAGGCGTTGCGAGGAAACGATTACCAAGGGCCCATCATTGTATTAACCGCATCAGATTTACGTCGCGATCGGCAGCGCGCAATGCTCGCCGGCTGCACAGAATACGTGGTGAAACCCATAAGTCCAGAAGCCCTCACCAGACTACTAATAACGCACGGTGCTGGATAATGGCCGACGATCAGGGGGACAAGCTGCTTGCGCTGCGCGCGAAATTTATCGCGACAATGGGAACCCGTGCTGATGCTTTATCTCGATTACTCGAGGGTCCAGATGATTTTAATCGTCAAGAAGCGATACAGGAGATCGTGCACAAAATTGCTGGCGCTGCGGGCTTTTACGGGGAGCAAGGGATCGCGGAAGCGGCAGCGAAAATAGATCAACCTCTGAAACTCGCGCTTGAGCGCGGTGAGTCACTAAACAAAGACGCAGAATTACAAGATTTAATCAGATTAATCGGGAAACTTTAATCGATTCTATAAAGCGCTTTATTATTCGCCAATTCGTTCAAATTTGGGCGCCCGTTTTTCTGCTAAAGCAGCTGCACCTTCAGCAGCATCGCCAAGTTTAACAAAACGGTTTTGAATTGTTTCCGCTTGGCGTAGCGCATCGTTGAAATTCGAACCTGCGTGTCCGTAAACCATTCGTTTACTGGCGGCGAGCGCTTCCGGGGCAGCCGAAGCAGCAATTGTTTGAACGTACTGCTTAGCGGTTTCCACTAAGATTTCGTCTTCGACAAGCTTTTGCACTAAACCAAATTCGTGAGCTTGCTCAGCCGTGATACGGTCGCTGGTGAATAACAAATCTAACGCGCGCCCAGTGCCCACCAATCGAGGTAGTGTCCAGCTGCTGCCATGTTCTGCGACTAAACCGCGTTTGAGAAAGACGGTGGTAAAGCTTGCGCTTCGGGCAGCAATCCTCACGTCGGAAAGCAAGGTCATCACTAGACCACCGCCTGCTGCAACGCCATTAATGGCAGTGATGATCGGCTTTGGACATTCCGTAAAATAGCTAAACAAACCCGGCAGGTTATCTTCTTTTTGGTAACTGGCGTGTGTTTGTCCATTGCCCGTCGCGTCTGACAAAGATGCGGAATCGAGGCCAGCGCAAAACCCACGACCCGAGCCTGTAATGATGATCCCAACAACCGACTTAGCGGCGACGGCTTGTCCGACGGCATGATAAATTTCATCCAAGGTATCGAACGTAAAGGCGTTCAGTTTGTCTGGCCGATTCAATGTGATGACGGCCTGCGGATCGGAGATTTCGAATGTAATGTCTTTATATTCCATCGCCAAAAACCTCAATCGAGAGAAACGACCTAACAATTTGCTGCGGACGGATTGATGGGATCGAGCGTAAATCGAAGTGCCGCACTCGCAACCCTTTCAGCGCCTTTGGGTACGCGTCGTCACGTCCCGCCGGGACAGATATAATACGACGAATCTAGTATAGAGATAAGGGCGGCCTCATGGCGCGAGAACAATTTAATTTGGATGGGAAAATTGCCGTAATCGGCGGCGCGAGCCGCGGCATTGGCGAGTCGATTGCAAAAATACTCGCGGAATATGGTGCGCATGCCATCTGCACTAGTCGCCGCATCGACGGATGCCAAGCAGTGGCAGACGCAATCACCGCAATGGGTGGTAAAGCTGAAGCGCGTGCGTGTCATATGGGACGCGTTGATCAAATAGAAGAGTTATTCGACTACATCGATAAAGCCCATGGTCGGGTGGACATCTTGGTAAATAACGCCGCCGCAAACCCCTATTACGGGCACATATTGGATACGCCCGTTGCCGCTTTCGAAAAAACCTTGGAAGTTAATTTGCGCGGTTACTTCTATATGTCAGTGGAAGCAGGTAAACGCATGCGCGCTCAAGGTGGCGGTAGCATTATTAACGTGTCTTCGGCTAATGGGGTGACACCGGGCGATAAACAAGCAGTTTATTCCATTACGAAAGCGGGCGTACTTAATATGACGAAAGCGTTCGCCAACGAATGTGGAGAGTTTGGTATTCGGGTAAATTCGTTAGTGCCTGGTGTTACTCGCACTAAGTTTGCGCAAGCCCTGCACGATGACGAATCGTTTTATAAACCTGCTATGGCGCGTACCCCGCTGGGGCGTTCAGCTGAACCAGAAGAAATGGCTGGCGCGGTATTGTATCTAGCGTCCGATGCGAGTTCGTATACAACCGGCGCTGCGATCCATGTTGATGGCGGCTACCTCGCTTGAGATTAGTTTCTGAGCGGTTACGCGTATAAAAGCAAGAGCAATAAAGGGGTTACTTTGTGAGTCTGCTAATCCGACAGCGCGATTTAGAATTCGTGCTATATGAACTACTGAACGTTGAAACGCTATGCGAGACGGTTAGATATCAAGAGCACGATCGTGAAACTTTCGATGCGGTTATCACCCAAGCTGCAAAAATCGCCGAGGAAGAATTTCTGACCCACGCGGCAAAACTTGATGAGAACGAACCGGCTTTTAACGGCGAAACGGTCGATATAATCCCCGAGGTGAAGCAAGCTTTAGATACGTTTGTCGAAGCGGGCTTTATGGGTGCTTCAGCGGCGTTTGAGCACGGTGGCATGCAGCTGCCATGGACCGTCCTGCAAGCTTGTAACGCCTATTTCAATGCGGCAAATATTTCGACCACCGCGTATCCGTTTATCACCGTCGCCGCTGCCAATCTCTTGGCGCTCTATGGGAGTGAAACGCAAAAAGAAACCTATCTCACCCAATTGGTCGCGGGTAAATGGTTCGGCACCATGGCCTTGTCAGAACCGCATGCGGGTTCCTCGTTATCTGATATTCGCACACAAGCTACGCCTAGCGACGGCGAGCATTATCTTGTGTCTGGCAACAAAATGTGGATTTCCGCCGCAGAACATGAACTATCTGAGAATATTGTTCACCTTGTACTCGCAAAAATACCCGGCGGTCCTCCTGGGGTTAAAGGCATTTCCTTATTTGTTGTGCCCAAGTATCGCGTTAATAGCGACGGTAGCTTAGGCGCTAAAAACAACGTCACGCTCGCTGGCTTAAACCATAAGATGGGCTACCGTGGCACCGTCAACACGGTGTTGAACTTCGGGGAAAATGGTCAGTGTCACGGGTACTTAGTCGGCGAACCCCATAAAGGGCTTTTCTACATGTTTAACATGATGAACGAGGCGCGCGTTGGCGTTGGTTTAGGGGGCGTCGCTCTCGGATACACCGGTTACTTGCACTCCTTACAATATGCGCGAGAACGCCCGCAGGGACGCCACCCGCAAGACAAGGATCCCGATAGTCCGCAAATCCCAATTATCGAACATGCGGATATTCGTCGGCTGCTACTCGCGCAAAAAGCGGCCGCGGAAGGTGGCATGGCGCTGGTTCTCTATTGCGCAAAATTGCTTGACCTTCAACAAACTACCGATGAGCCGGCTGAGCTAACCAAACTTGGTTTGCTGCTTGATTTACTCACGCCGATAGCGAAATCTTGGCCAGGTGAATTCTGTTTAGAAGCGAACAAACACGCGATTCAAATTTTGGGCGGCGCCGGGTACACGAAGGATTATCCTGTCGAGCGTTTCTATCGTGATAACCGATTAAATCCAATTCACGAAGGTGCCCACGGTATTCACGGCATCGATTTGCTCGGCCGGAAAGTGACCATGGGCGAGAGCGCCGCGTTGCATGCTTTTGTCAAGGAAGTGAAGGCGAGTATTACTGAAGCGCGCGCTCACGATGTTTTAAATGAATACACCGAAGAGCTTTCGGAAATGTTACAAGCGCTGGTTGAAACTACTGAGCAGCTGATAAAAATTCGCGACGTCGGTGAAGTCAATCGGTTTCTTGCTAATGCAAGCATTTATCTAGATACATTTGGGCATCTTGTTATCGGCTGGATGTGGTTGCAGCAAGCGACAGTTGCTGCCGCTGCAATTCCGTCAGTAGACGGCGAGGAGGCAGATTTCTACCAAGGAAAATTGCAAGCTTGCCAATACTTTTTTCGTTATGAGTTGGCGAAATTACCAGAGCGCCTGGCGTTATTGGACTCTGCGGATACTACTTGTTTGGATATGGCGGATCCGTGGTTTTGATACAATTCGGATAAAACGTATTCGAATTTACGCGAACCATAACGACATCAAAAAAGTTGGGACACTAATAATATGGCCAATATGACCGACTACACTGCCGAGCGGGATAGCTACCAATGGCTGAATCCCGAGAAATTTAACTTTGCTCGAGATGTGATCGACAAATGGGCAGCGGCGGATGCGTCAAATCTAGCGTGCTGGTGGATCGACGATTTTGGTGGCGAAGTGAAACTCACTTTCGCAGAATTGTCGGCGCGTTCAAAACAATTATGCAATGTGTTGAGTGATTTAGGCGTCACACGTGGTGACACGGTAATCGTGATGCTGGGTCGCAATCTAGAATGGTGGGAAATTCTCACGGCCTGTTTGCGCATGGGCGCGGTTTGTTCGCCTGGCACCACACAATTATCACCCAAAGATATCGACTATCGAATCGACGCCGCCAACGCCGTCTGTTTCATCACTGACGAGGCGAATGCGTCGAAACTTGAAGAGGTCCCGGAAGCTGCCGCAAAACTGCGGGGACGCATCGTTATTGGCGCGAGCCGTACCGGATGGACCAGTTACGATGAAGCCATGCAGGGCGCAGGCGCAGAATTTGAAACGGCCGATACGCTCGGTAGCGAAGATGCGCTCTGTTACTTTACCTCGGGGACAACTGGCTATCCAAAGATGACCATTCAACCGCATAGTTATGGTTTGGCGCACGAGATCACGGGTAAATATTGGCTAGATTTATCGTCGGACGATTTGCACTGGAATATCAGCGACACTGGTTGGGCAAAAGCGGCTTGGAGCAGTTATTTTGGCCCATGGAACTGCGGCGCAACCTTATTCATCCATCACACCGAAGCATTCAATCCGATCAAGTCGCTCGAGCTGCTGCAGGAATATCCAGTCACAACTATGTGCGGTGCGCCGACGATTTACCGAATGTTTGTGTTACAGGATTTGAGCATTTATCAATTCCCGAAACTACGTCACTGTGTTGGGGCCGGTGAACCGTTGAACCCGGAAGTGATAGAAACCTGGCGACAAGCGACAGATATCACCATTCGCGATGGCTACGGGCAAACCGAATCGGTCTTACTTTGCGGTAGTTTTCCGTGTATAGAGCCGCGCTTTGGCTCCATGGGTAAGCCTTCACCGGGGCTCGATCTGGCGGTGATCGACGACGATGGCAACGTCCTGCCGCCAGGCAAAGAAGGCGATATTGCAGTGAAAGTGAAACCGGATTGGCCACCCGGTTTGTTCAAGGAATACCGAGGCGATGAGGAACGCACCAAGGCCTGCTTTAACGGCAACTGGTATTTAACGGGTGACCGGGCGGTAACCGATGCGGATGGCTACTTTTGGTTTATGAGTCGTGCCGACGATGTCATTTTATCGGCCGGATACCGAATCGGTCCCTTCGAAGTAGAAAGTGCCTTAATTGAACACGCGGCCGTAGCAGAGTCGGCAGTTGTCGCGAGTCCGGATGAAACCCGTGGCGCGGTCGTAAAAGCTTTTGTTGTGTTGGCACCGGGGCATGAAGCGAGCGACGATTTGGTCCGAGATATTCAAGACCATGTCAAAGAAGTCACCGCGCCGTACAAATACCCGCGCAAGATAGAGTTCGTTGAGGCTTTGCCAAAAACCGTAAGCGGTAAGATTCGTCGTGTGGAGTTGCGCGAAAAAGAATTCGCTGTGGGCTCCTTGCGCAAGGCACTAACGCGAATAGACGCTGCGAACTTAACTTAGGAAAATTGCATGAGTGCGGCAATCGAGATTATTAACAAAACGCGATTCAATTTTGGCGATAATTGGCAGGAGTTCTATGCCAGGATCAATGAAGATCGGATCAATTTAGCCATTGAATCGCTGCAAGCGCTTTTTCCCGACTACGATTTTTCCGGTAAACGTTTTTTAGATGTGGGCTGCGGTAGCGGTTTATTCAGCCTCGCTGCGCAACGTCTGGGTGCCGAGGTCCACAGTTTCGATTATGACGCTAATTCGGTCGCTTGCACTGAACAGTTGAAAAAGCAGTTTGGTGATACAACAGCATGGACCATTGAGCGCGGCTCTGTGCTCGATCAGAATTTTATCGATTCCCTGGGCCGTTTTGATCTAGTTTATTCTTGGGGCGTGTTGCATCACACGGGAGAGATGATGCGCTCCTTGGAAATTATTTCAAAATTAGTGGATGCCGGTGGTCGCATCTGCGTTGCTTTATATAACGATCAAGGACCCAAAAGTACTACCTGGTTACAGATCAAAAAGCTCTACAACAAATTACCGGAACCAGTCAGGCCGGGTTTGGTGGCTTTGTGTTGGTTGCGACTTTGGGGCCCAACCATGATCAAAGATTTACTACACCTGAAGCCGCTTAACACCTGGCGGGAATACCCGGAAAACAGTATTCGGGGGATGTCCGCCTGGCACGATTTAGTGGATTGGGTTGGCGGTTTGCCTTTCGAAGTGGCGAAACCTGAGGTCATCATCGAGCTATTCTTTGAACACGGTTTCGCGCTAGAAAAATTAACCACTTGTGCTGGCGGTATTGGGTGTAACCAATACGTTTTTCGCGCGCCCTAGCCGTTGCGTAAGACGGGTAAGAGAATAACGGTATTAGCACGCTGCCCTGATTAACTTCTCAAACGTGACAATGTCTTCCTCAGCGGTATTGAATGAAGTCATCCATCGCGCGATCGCTTGCGCTTCATCCCATACATAAAAATCACATTCTTTTTGTAATACCGCAATAAGTTCATTGCTTAAACGCGGGAACAAGGCATTGATTTGCTGCGGAAGCAATAATTCGATACCACAATTCGCCGCAGCATTTGCGAGCCGACTAGCCATTGCATTCGCGTGTTGCGCATTTTCAAGCCACAGGTCACTACCAAAAAGCGCATCGAATTGGGCAGCAATGAAGCGCATTTTAGACGGTAGCTGGGTCACTTGTTTGCGCACGAAACCGTTTTTCCCGCGACCATCATCGCTAAAAAAAAGCACGGCCTCAGCATTTAAAGCGCCATTTTTTGTCGCGCCTAGGGAAAGAATGTCGATACCCGCGCCGTGGCTTAAATTGGCGAGAGACACGTCAAGGGCTGCCGCGGCATTTGCAAATCGCGCGCCGTCCGCATGGAGCAATAGGCCATGCTCCCGACAGAACTCCCCAAGCGCGCGAATCTCTGCAAGCGAATAAAGGCTACCGAGTTCGGTTGGTTGGGTAATGGAGACGAGTTTGGGGCGCGCGTGGTGAACACCGCGATCTGGACCAAATAATGCCTCAATTGCGGCGGGCGTAATTTTTCCTTGATGGCTTTTCACCGGCACCACTTTGCAGCCAATAAAGTGCTGGGGTGCGGCGCATTCGTCTGACCAAATATGCGAGCAGTCGCTGCAGAAAATTGCTTCAAACGATTGTACAACGCTTGCCAACGCAACCACGTTGGCGCCGGTTC
>JBCCFA010000111.1:0-10556 GCA_039029975.1 Pseudomonadota bacterium | reverse complement strand
GGGTACTTAGCAGAAAGCCGGGACGATAAGTCGACGCTCGTTTTAAAGATCATGGACGTTGCCAGCATAAAAGAACCGCAAGCGTTGCAGCGGTTTGTCCAAGAAGCGGAGTTAGTTTCTGAAGTTAACAGCCCTTATGTTGTGCGATTCCTTGAACACGGGTTTACCAAGGAATACGGTTATATCGCGATGGAGTTTTTCACCAGAGGTGATCTAAAGCAGCGCATTGAACATGGTGTATCTTTAATCGATGCGTTGAACTATATCCGTCATATCGCTTTTGGCCTAAGTGCTATTCACCAGCAGGGCATTATCCACCGTGACTTGAAACCCGGTAATATCATGTTCCGTTCGGACGACAGTTTGGCGCTGGCCGACTTTGGCATTTCCCGACGTCAGAATGAAACCAGCGAATTGACTAGACTCGGCAGTGTATTAGGCACGCCAAACTACATTTCTCCTGAACAGGCACTGGGCAAAACGGTAGATCATCGGTCCGATCTCTATAGCGCAGGCGTTGTGTTCTTCGAAATGCTAACTGGCCGAAAACCCTTCAAAGCCGAAACCGCCCCCGCTTTAGTCTATCAACACGTACACGCAGATATCCCTCAATTGCCCGGAAAACTGCAACGATATCAGCCCATTATCGAAATGTTATTGGCAAAAAATGCGGCTGAACGGTTTTCCTCTGCAGATGAATTTGTCGAATACCTAGAGCGCGTAGATCGGGCCGCCAATACGCTACAGTAGTTACCCGCCCTCACTGCGGAATCCTGCCCAAACGGCACCCAGCCCGTGGCCGCTTGAAATCGCCTGGATTGTCCTTATTTAGTCTTTTCAGGGACACAAAAATTCATTCGAAAAGAGAGCGCTCTATGTCTGGCAACGATGAATCAATAATCGACCACGCACCCGCAGATCACGATTTAAACACGCGTCCGAATCTCCCAGCGCCTATTCCCCTAACGCTTCCATCCAGCGTTTTAATTCTGCCCTTGCAAGGGAGACCGTTCTTCCCTGCGCAATCTATGCCGATTGTGCTTGACGAAAGCGAGTGGCGAGAAACGATGCAAAGAGTCATGCAAACACCCAATCAAATGGTCGGGCTTGTAATGAATCGAAGTAGGGGAGACAACCCGGCTTCTATCGAACAGCTCGCTTCGGTGGGGACCTTGGTGCGTGTCCACCATTTGCTTGCCAGTGATGGACATATTCAATTTATCGCAGAGGGTTTGCAGAGGTTTTCAATTCAACGCTGGATGCATACTGAAGCGCCGTTTGTCGCGGAGGTTAATTATCCAGATGTCGAACCGGATGACAGCAATGAAGTACGCGCTTATGCACAAGCGCTAATCAATAAGATCAAAGAACTCATCCCTTTGAATCCTTTGTATCGGGAAAATGTTCGAGCATTCTTAGAGCGCTTTGACCCAAAGGATGCATCGCTTTTGGCCGACTTCGCCGCGGCGTTAACAAGCGCTAGTGGGGAAGATCTACAAGAAGTTTTGGAAACGCTACCGATTTTGCGCCGCATGGAAAAGGTCATGTTACTGGTTCAGAACGAAGTTGAAGTGGCCGGACTTCAATCGGAAATTCAACGTAAGGTCGAAGATCAGATCTCGGAAAACCAGCGCGAATTTTTTCTGAAAGAACAGCTGAAAGAAATTCAGAAACAGCTCGGTTTATCCAAAGACGACAAAACGGTGGAAATCGAGAAATTCGAGGCAAGGCTTGAAGGCTTGTCTCTTCCGGCGGCGGTTCAGGAGCGCTTTGACGATGAGATTTCGAAACTGGCTCTCCTGGAAACCGGCTCACCGGAATTCGGTGTCACTAGAAACTATCTGGACGTTTTAACCAAAGTACCTTGGGGTCGATACTCCGAAGACGAATTCGATTTGGATAGCGCCCAATCTATCTTGGCGCGTGATCACGAAGCATTAGATGACGTGAAGGAGCGAATCCTCGAGTTTCTCGCGGTCGGATCTGTAACAGGTCGACTAAGCGGCTCTATTATTCTCCTAGTGGGGCCCCCCGGTGTTGGTAAGACATCCATAGGCCGTTCGATTGCTGAAGCGCTATCTCGAAAGTTCTATCGGTTTAGCCTAGGAGGCATGCGCGACGAAGCGGAAATAAAAGGACATCGTCGTACCTATATTGGCGCGATGCCAGGTAAGTTTATTCAAGCGATTTCCGAAACGGGTGTAGCGAATCCTGTCATCATGCTCGATGAAATCGATAAGGTGGGTCAGTCATACCAAGGCGACCCCGCCGCTGCGCTACTGGAAGTGCTAGATCCGGAGCAAAATGCAGAGTTCTTGGATCATTACCTGGACGTGCGATGCGACTTGTCCAAGGTCTTGTTTGTCTGCACGGCCAATCAAATTGATTCGATTCCCCAAGCGCTGCTCGATCGCATGGAAGTTATTCGTTTATCCGGCTACGTGGCCGAAGAAAAACTCGCGATCGCTAAGAAACATCTGTGGCCGAAACAAAGGAAACAAGCAGGCTTACTGGCCAAGCAGATTAATCTGACCGATAGCGGTATTCGAAAGATACTCAACGAGTATGCCCGCGAGGCGGGCGTTAGAAATCTGGAAAAGCAGCTCGGTAAAATCGCGCGCAAGGCAGTCGTTAATTTACTGCAGGATGACCGCAAAAAACTCAAAGTTGATGCAAAGACTCTTGAAGACTATCTGGGGCCGCCAGTTTTTCGCCCGCAAAAACCCAACAGCGGCGTTGGGGTGGTCACTGGCTTAGCGTGGACCGCCATGGGCGGCGCCACATTAGATGTGGAAGCCTCGAAAATTCATAATGCTAACCGTGGTTTCAAACTCACCGGTCAGTTAGGAGACGTTATGCGGGAGTCGGCCGAAATCGCTTATAGCTACGTGGTATCTAATCTGTCGTCATTGGGTGCGAATGAAGCTGGTTATTTTGACAATGCTTTAATTCACGTCCACGTGCCGGAAGGTGCTACGCCCAAGGACGGACCAAGCGCAGGTGTCACGATGGCCAGCGCACTTGTATCACTCGCGCGTAATAAACCGATAAAGAAAAATATCGCGATGACTGGCGAATTAACTTTGACCGGCCGGGTGCTAGCAGTTGGCGGTATTCGCGAGAAACTGGTGGCCGCAAAGAGAAACGGCATTAAGCTGGTGATGCTACCGGCGGCGAACCGCAGTGACTATGAGGCATTACCTGATTACATCACATCAGGCTTGCGAGTCGAGTTTGCCGAAAATTACGCAGAGGTTCTAAGCGCCATCTTTTAGATGGGTACTTTGCGCCAAAAAATAAGCCGCACTTGGAAACGCATTCCAAGTGCGGCTATGACCGCGTCGAGACTTTGCTTAGAGCTTGCTAAGTTTGTCTTCCAGACCAGCAATATGCTCTTTGATCTTTGAGACCTCTTCAGAATCGCTAACGTCTTCTAGCAGCGATTTCCATCCATCGATAGAACTTTTCAGCTGGAACTCCATTTCGTCTTTTGTGTGATCTACATAAGATACCGCGTCGCCCGCGCTGACTTTGGCGGCGTCCGCCATCGATGAAGCAGCATCGCCAGCAGCGCTCATCGCTTTGTCCGCAGCGTCGCCAGCAGCATCCATGGCTTTATCGGCTGCATCTGAGGCAGCGTCCATCGCTTTTCCGGCGGCGTCGCTAGCCGCGCCCATGGCTTTGTCGGCAGCTTTTTCGCCGCTGTCGCATGCAGCGACAAGAATTGTGATGATCGCGATTAAGAGAATTTTAGTTTTTTGCATCGTCCCCTCCAAAGGTGCTCGTGTACCACTTTCGCGAGTGATTGACCGCTTACGCGAGGTGGCTTGCAGACGCGATTATAGCGTCAATCTGATTGCGCTTGTCTACTTCACGGTCGTCCCGAGAGTCTACACGATTTCACTATAGAAACAGCGCTTTTATGCCAGCTGTTCCTAAAATTAAGGGATTAGCTGCCGGACAAGCTAGCGATTTCCTGTTTTCAGCACTAATTAGGCAGACAGATCGCGCGTAGGCGAATGAAAAACTCTGGCAGAAAATAGCCAGCGATGGCGATCATTAGAAGGTTGCAAACGGCAAGTAGGCCGAAAATGTCAGGAATGGAGAAGCCCAGTTCGTAAAGTGAAATGGTGCCGATTGCCGAGCCAACCATAAACAGCGCGTTGGTGATATTCAAAGCAGCCATTACCCGGGAGCAGCGGCTCGCATCAGCGCGCGCCTGCAGCGCAGCGTATAGCGGAATGATAAAGATAGCGCCAAAGGCGCCAATGGCAAGCAAATCGACAAAAGCTCTAATGCTTCCGGCGTGCTGAAAAAAACTTGCCACGTTAATCACCGTGTCACTGTTAGATCCAACCGCAGAATAGTAAAAATCGACAGCAAAAATGCTGATGCCAAGGCACCCAATGGGCACGAGGCCTAATTCAATGCGGCCACGAGAAAAGCGCTCGCACAATATTGATCCGATCGCGATACCGATCGTAAACGCCGCGTTCAAGAGCGTTACCACGTGTTCATCGGCGTTTAAGTAATCTTTGCCATAGGTCGGCACCATGCTTAAAAACGTAGCGCCGATGAACCAAAACCAAGAAATCGTCAACATGAGAACCATTAACTCGCGATGACCTGCGACATACGCAACGATGCGGTAGGTCGCGACAACGATGTTGGGATTCACCCGAACACTTGGATCAACTGCAGGACCGGTTGGAATATTTGAAGCGGCGATGAAACCAAGTACCGCTACGCTTAATACTGCGCCGACAACGGGTAAAGGGCCAAAGCCCTTCAACGCAGCTAAAAAACCACCAAGCACAACCCCGATGATAATTGCGGAATACGTGCCCATTTGGATTAAGCCATTGCCGCCAGTCAATTCTTTGTCGGCGAGATGTTGCGGCAGGATGCCGTATTTCAAGGGGCCAAAAAATGTTGATTGCGTGCCCATGCAAAATAAAACGAAAAACAACAGGTAGGTATTGCCAAGCCAGAATCCAATTGCGCCAACCAGCATGACGCCGATCTCTACGAGCTTTAGGCGGCGAATAATCATTGATTTTTCGTACTTGTCCGCGATTTGTCCCGCTAGCGACGAAAATAAAAAAAACGGCAAGATGAAGATGCCGCCACTTAAGGGTATAAGCAGCTTAGATTCCATACCAAGCCGCTCAGAAAGCGTAAACGTGATAAATATGATTAGCGCAAAACGAAAAATATTATCGTTGAGAGCACCCAAAAATTGGGTAAGGAACAATGGGAGAAAACGCCTGCTGGCGAGCAAGCTAAATTGATTCATTGATGGGGTTGGCGATAGCTTTTGCGCACCGGTTCAGTGTAGCGCTTAGCGTGCAGTTGAGGAAGCCAGGAATGGAAATACGTGTTGTCTAGCGGAGGCCAGCAGTTGCCGGTGTTCTCAACAATTGTGGAATTGGGAATGCTATTTTAGTTTTGCGTACTTAGCTGGAGCGACTAGATCGTGAAAGCTGCGCGCGATTTCGGTTAACCATTCTTCGCCATCGACGCTTTCGGCGAGCGCGACCATGATATAGCGATGTTTGCCTTGCTCAATTAGCGCGCTGTCCGCATGCCAATGACGCCACGTCCCCGACTTGCGATAGAGCTTAACGTCATCGATATGTTCGAGACCTTTAACAAATTTGTGCGAGATCCCAGGGTTCGCCAGTATCTTTTTCATTTCGCCGGACAGGCGTTTGTTCACCAGGCGGTCGGACGCGAGCAAGTAATAAAAGCGCGCTGTCTGAAGGGCTGTCGCGCCGTGCGACAAATTATGGAGCGGGTCGCGCTGGAAGGCTTGGCCTTTTGCGTATTCTTTACCAACCCACAGTCCGCCGTTAACGAGAGGATCGTATAAGCGGAAGCGTTCGGACTTCAGGATTCGATTCACACGGTACTTTCCAACGCGATTAAGTACTTCCGTTGCGTCGTCGTTCGAAGAGTGCCTTATCATTCGAGACAAGGATTCAAACGTTTCATCATCCAGTTCTATGCGGCCGCGTTCGATTTCGACGAATGCCCCAAGCAAGATGCCAATTTTAGGCAGACTCGCGGCATACATCATGTGGTCGCCGTTGAGGTCGGCGACACGGGGATCGCTGGGATCGGAGATATCTACCAAAGCCAGGCACAGCTTTTGCTCGTCGATCGCAGGTTTTAATCCAAGCAAGTTGATTCGCGCTTCAATGGCGCGCTGTAAGCCTGGATCGTGGCTTTCTCTTAAATTCGGTAGGTCCGAGAAACCATCCGCCCAGACTTTCGCGCACAAAAGCAGCGCGGCCGTCAGCAGCCCGCATTTGAGCGTCTTTGTGGTACGGTTAACCCCCATAGCGCCGGGACTCTAGCATTGCAGCGCGGGCATAGGCAAGATTTTTAAAGCAACACATGAACTTAGTTAACAAATCCGATGGTTCGCGCGGGGCAGAACCATCGCCAAACGGTAGCGTATGGATTCGCTCGATTGCGCTATTCGCTAATTTCTTCCTCATTATTTTAGCCTATTACCAGGTTAAGGCCGCCTCCAGGACAATATTGCAAGAATTCGGTGGTACCGAGATATTCCCCTACGTTTGGATTCTATCGGCCGTTACCCTGATTCTCTTACTCAGCGTCTACCAGAGGGCGGTTTCGCGGTTCCCTCGAGTAGGTGTTGTTCTGTCCTCGTTAGCATTGTTCGCGGGGCTGTTGTGTTTATTTCGCCTCCTTTCACCGAATTTCGATTTAGTCTCGGCACTCGCTTTTTACGTGTTCGTCGACATTTTCAGTGTGGTATTGGTGGAGCAGTTCTGGAGTCTAACCAATTCGGTCAGCACTGTGGGGCAAGGCAAAAAAACCTTTTGGTTTGTCGGCACCGGCGGTCTTCTAGGGGGCTTAGTTGGTGGCAAGTTGGTGAGCTACCTTGTTGGTAACGGCATCATCACCACACCCGATCTGTTATTCGTCTGCGCCGGTACATTGTTAGCGACTTTGATACTGAATGTCAGTATGTGGTTGCTGGGCGTCTACAATGAAGTGCCAAGAGAATTTGACATTGTTGATAGCGAAGGCGGTTGGCGAGCGCTTGCGAGTAATCCTTATTTGCTTCTCATAGCGGCTTTGTTGTGCCTCTCGCAAATTGCGCAGCCAGTCGTCGAATACCAATTCCTGAGTTTAATAGAAAATACTTACAAGACGACCGACGAGAGGACGGCTTTTCTGGGTGAGTTTTTCGGATATCTAGGTATCGCCGCCATCGGAATTAACGTTTTAGTTACGCCCATCATTCATCGCTACCTTGGAATCTTCGCTGGTCTCGCAGTGCAGCCTGTTATGTTGGCGTTCGGCGCTTTTGGGTTTTTCTTGTATCCAAGTTTAGCTGTTGCGGCCGGCATGAAGATCGCCGATCGCGGCTTATCTTATTCGATAAACCGTGCTTCAAAGGAGCAACTTTATATCCCTGTTGATGCCGAAAGTACTTATCTCGCAAAAGCTTGGATAGACATGCTCGGGTATCGTTTATTTAAAGTGTTAGGATCAGGTTTGATTCTTTTTGCTACAAGCTGGTTGCCGTTTAAGTTAAGCGTACCGGAGCTGTCGATCATCACATTCGCGGTTACGCTTGTGTGGCTCTACGTCATTGCGCTAGTAGCACGGCATTACCATCGCGAAGTATCACCCGTTACTTGAGCTATGAGCTGGTTAAGTCTACAAGCCTCAAGCACGCGGCTCGCGACAATTTTCGCGTTGATGTCGGCCACATTAATGATTGCGCACCAAGTTGCGGGCAAAGCGACCCGTGATGCGATCTTTCTATCTCATTATGATGTAACAGATTTACCAAAGATGGTGCTGCTCGCGGCTATCCTATCGTTGCTCGCCGTCGTATTCATGTCCCGCCTATTAGTGAGCTTCGGTCCGTGGCGAGTGATTCCTATTGCTTTTTTTGTGAGCGGCGCTTTGTTTGCGACGAATTGGTGGTACTACGCTTTGCACCCCCATATTGTTGCGATCGCGCTTTATCTGCAAATGGCAATTTTTGGGGCGGTTCTGATTAGTGGTTTTTGGTCCGTAGTGAACGAGCGCTTCGATCCGCATACGGCAAAGCACACGATTGCCCGAGTCGCGGCGGCTGCCACGCTTGGCGGCGTCTTGGGTGGCCTGGCCGCCGGTAAAATCGCCCAAGCGACCGATGTTCAGCTGATGCTATTGGTGCTCGCAGGCTTGCACATCTTTTGTGGGTTAAGCGTCAGGGGAATTGGTGAGTCGCGCAGTCAAGCGCAAAACAATCAGGTCAAAATGGGTTCCGGCATTCAACTTTTGACCACCCATCGGTACCTACAGCTGATGGGCGTATTAGTTGTCATGGTCGGCGTGGTCGGCGCCTTGGTCGACTACACGTTTAAGGCTGCGGCATCTAATCATTTTGACAGTAGTGAATCCTTAGTGGTGTTTTTCGGCCAGTTCTACGCTGCAGTGGGTGTGGCGACATTCGTCGTTCAGTCGCTACTTGGCCCGGTTGTATTGCGTCGTTACGGATTGGGTTTGACGCTCGCGGTGTTACCAATAGTCGTCATGTTGTTTGGTGGCCTGCACTTGATTCTGGCGCTGCGTTTGTATTCTTTGGCGGCGCTGCGCGGTGGCCAAATGGTTTTTGCAAATTCATTTTTCCGTTCGGCTTTCGAATTGCTCTACACGCCGTTGCCGCCTCAAGTTAAAAGACCGACAAAATCAATCATCGATGTCGCCTCGGATCGTCTGGGAGATGTGCTTGGCAGCGGGTTACTCCTGCTGCTTCTCGCGCTGACACCTGAGTTGTCCAATCCCACGGTGGTCCTATTGGCAATTGCCGTGGCGGGGGCAACTTTGTTGTCGGTCTCACGTTTGTATCGAGGCTATGTTGAGCAGCTCGCGACTAGCCTTAAAGATGGCGCCATTTCTATCTCTGCTGATGACGTTTTAGACGCGACAACACAGCGCACCCTGGCGGAGTCGTCTGCTGCATCCGAGCGAACACTTTTACTCAACAAGATTCGCGAAAAAAAATACGATCGGGCAGGTGTCTCTGTACCGGATACCATCCCTAAGGAATCGCTCGATACACCAAATAGCGAAGATGTGGTGTCTTTACAGCAAGCGATTGCTGATCTTGGATCCGGTGAGCGGTTTCGCATTCGTCGCGCCCTCAATGGCGCATTCATGGATCTGCGTTTGTTACCTTTTTTGATTCCGCTACTTTGTGACGATGAACTCGCAGAAGATGTGCGAATGGAGCTTCGTTGGAAAGCGCCAAACGCGATTGGCGCGCTTACCGATGCTTTGTTAGATCCCGATCTCGATATTCGCGCGCGCCAGCGTATTCCGAGTGTGCTGGAAGTCTCTCACAATCCGCGCTCAGTGAACGGCTTGCTCGCAGGTCTAGAAGATGAGCAATTCAGTATTCGTTACAGCTCGGCACGTGCATTAGCCAGAATGAAGGAGCGGGATAACGATATTGCGATAGACAAACAACAGGTTTTCGATGCGGTTGAACGCGAAGCTTCTGTGTCGCGCGCGGAATGGCAGAACCGGGGACTGGATAACGAGGTTGATTTGCCGGTGGATATGTCGAGCGGCGCAGGTGCAGCCGACCCGCGCTTGGAATTCAGCGTTGAACACGTATTCACTTTATTAAGCTTGGCGTTTGATCGCGATGCTTTGCTGCTGTCGCGCCAAGCACTCTTTAGCTCCGATAAAAACCTCCGCGGAACGGCGTTAGAGTATCTTGAAAATGTTTTGCCAGACAAAGTTAAATCGAAACTGTGGCCGCACCTCGGCGAAGGCAATATTTAGAGCAGGCGATCGTGGCGCTGAATAACATCAAAGGGCAATCATACCGTCGGTGGGGATTCAAACTCGGCGCGACGTTCTTCATTGTTTTGTATAGCGTTGTACTCGCTGCCGAAATGACGGCGACAACACCAGGGTATCTACCGCAAGGGTGGACGCATAGCGAGCGACAATGGTTTCACTATGCAAACCAAGGGTCGCAACTTATCCCCTATCCGATATTTCTGCACTTGGAGCAGGCGGGAAAGCCCGAACTATTTAGAGATCCGGAACATATGCAGGGATTCGCTTACCTAAGGGGCGCGCGCAATCATTTCAATCCCGATGATTTACCCGTCGGGTTTACCCGAGACGCGGGATACCTTGGGTTAACTTGTGCGGCCTGCCATACCGGCGAAGTACGCGTTAACGGTGAACAGATCTTTATTGACGGCGGCCAAGGAAACGGCGACTTACAAAAACTTCTGCGCGAATTAGACCGCGCGCTTCAAGCAACAGAGTTGGATGAAGCCAAGAAAGGACGCTTATTGGCGCGTTTAAATTCGTCGCACGGACTAGATCAAATCGCCGCCCAATCCTTACTCGAAGAGGCGTCAACGAAGATCACCGAATTAACGTCGCGGAATAACACGAGCCTGGATCGAGGCGGGTGAGTTCTTCGTCCTGCTCGGGCCGTCGGGCAGCGGGAAGACGACGTTGCTGAACCTGCTGGCCGGCATCGACCGCGCGGACGCGGG
>JBCCFA010000110.1:0-10586 GCA_039029975.1 Pseudomonadota bacterium | reverse complement strand
TGTTGACAGCCGATGGTGAGCCAGCAAATTCATGCGTTTCCGGAGAATATTTTTGCTCTCACCGTTTTCCGGTACTCCGAGGGCGTGATGGCGGTCTCGCGATGAAATACCCGGCCGAAATGACCTTGATCTTGATAGCCAACCCGAAAAGATACTTCGGCTACGGTTAGGTTAGTTGTGTGCAATAAATCCTTTGCGGCATCCACTCGAATACTTTGTAAATAGCTTAATGGTGAGACGCCGATCGCATCATTGAACCGACGATTTAGCGACCGCTGACTTAACCTAAAACGTCGCGCTAAATTCGGCATGGAAATCGTTTCACCTAAATGACGCTTCATCCAAAGCTGCACTTCGACAATTGTTTCGTCGCTGTGCTGTAAGTCGTCACCCTCAAAATATCGGTACTTTTCATAGGGACGTCGAATTTCATGCGAAAAATTCCTTTCAACATGCAGCGCAATGTCACGTCCGTAAAACCGCTCAATTAAATGAACCGTAACGTCAGCCAATGCGTTAACGCTGGCGGCGCAGAATATTGAACCTGATTGCGTAATAAAGTAATCCCGCTTCAGTAGCACGCGCGGATAATCGGCCTGAAAGCGATCTAAATAATGCCAATGCGTTGTCGCCGATTTTCCGTCGAGCAAACCGGCCTCTGCCAAAAAACAACAACCTGTACCTACAGCTGCTAACAAGCATCCGCTTTCAAATAATTTACGCAGCCACGGCAGTAGGGCGACGTGTCTTTTTAACGTGGGTCGCGGATTACGCCAGAGGGCTGGGAGGTAGACCAGATCAGCAGATTTCGAATCACCGGTGGTCGAATCTGGGACAAGTTTGATGCCCGCTTGGGTGAGCTTAGGCTCATCATCGATTGCTACCGTGACGACCTCTAATGATTCGCCGGAAGATTTTGTGCCTAACCTGGTTTGCTCGGCGGCTCGCCACATTTCAATAGGCAACATGCCGCTGGCTGCGAGCATGTTGTCAGTCAACACAAAAAGTAATTTCATTGATGCAAATCTCATTATTGGCCAGTACGGCCTAAATTTTGGCTATTATAGACAAAAATACCCTGCCGCGAATCGATACACTGCGCGACTCAATTCAAACCAAATAGCGACTTATGAGACTACCTCTGATCGTTGGTTTTGGTGGCGTTGGACCGGCTGGCAGGTCCTCGTTTCACCATGCCTACCGCCGCACTGTTTTGGACAGCTTATCGGTTGAAAGTAAACGCCGGACCTTGCTGGCACTCGCGGCGCTAATGGGATTAGCCAAAATCGATAACAACGAAATCACCAATACTAACGGCGAGGTTGCGAGTCTCGATCACTTTGATGACGTTATCGCGCCTCTCTGTATCGACGGTTCATTGATTCGCCGTATTGAACCGAGTCTGTTTAACCCAGACTCGGTCAGCGGCAACAGTGTGTTGCAGATCGCTAACTGCGCCGATTCTCCAAGTGAAATTATCGTTGAAGAAAAATGCTTACCGGATTCTTTAGCACAGCAATGTCAGGTTGAAACGTTGCGCGACGGCTTAGTGCGGATCAAGCTCGCAAGCAACACGGCCATGCAAATGGAAACACTGCGTGCCTTAACGGTTCAATCGGCCGGCCAACTACCGACCGGTTTCGATCCTGCGGCGATGTATAACTCTCGCTTTCATCCGCGCGGCTTGCAATTAACGATCATCGCGGCTTCTGATGCCGTGCAATCCATGGGCATTGATTGGGAATTAGTTAAACAGAAAGTTCGTCCAGATGAAATTTGCGTCTACGCCGCCAGCGCGATGGGACAACTCGACCAGTTTGGTACCGGCGGCATGACGCAAGCGCGGCTAAAAGGCTCGAGAGTAAGTTCGAAACAGCTGCCACTCGGTCTTAACCAAATGCCGGCAGATTTTGTCAATGCGTATGTGCTCGGCAATATTGGCGCCACCGGCGCGGCAGTGGGTGCCTGCGCAACGTTCTTGTATAACCTACGAATTGCGGTTGATGAGATAAAAAGCGGTCGACGCAGGGTCGCGGTAGTGGGTAATGCCGAAGCCCCGCTACTACCTGAAGTTATCGAAGGTTATGCGGCCATGAGTGCTTTAGCGACCGACGAAAATTTGTGCAAACTCGATAACAGTAATACACCAAATTACCGACGTGCCAGCCGCCCTTTTGGAGAGAACTGCGGATTCGTACTGGCTGAATCTGGACAATATGTGGTGCTATTTGATGATGAACTGGCGATGGAATTAGGCGCGCAGGTGCATGGTGCTGTCACTGACGTTTTTGTTAACGCCGACGGCATCAAAAAATCAATATCAGCGCCGGGCCCGGGAAACTACATCACCCTAGCAAAGGCGGTGGCGGGCGCTCGCGCCACCTTTGGCGACAAAGCCATTCAAGAACAAAGTTTCATTCAAGCGCACGGCTCCAGCACGCCCCAGAATCGCACCACTGAATCACAAATTTTTGATGCCGTCGCCGAAGCGTTTGATATCAAACAATGGCCTGTTACCGCAGTCAAAGCTTTCCTAGGCCATTCTCTGGCGCCTGCTAGCGCGGATCAAATGATCAACACACTCGGTATTTTTCACGACGAGATTTTTCCCGGGATTAAAACCATTGAAGGCGTGGCCGACGATGTACATCAGCAGCGCTTGAACATTCCAACCACCGATCTGAATTTAGATGGACGATGTGAAATCGGCTTTCTGAACTCGAAAGGATTTGGCGGTAACAACGCGACCGGCGTCGTAATCTCCCCGCGCCTGGTTGGCGGGATGCTGGAAAAGCGCTATGGCAAAACTGCTTACGAGCGCTATCTTACGAACACCGAGTCGAGTGTGGAAAAGTCGGCTGAATATGACGCGCAATGTATTAGCGGCAATATGGATACCATTTATCGATTCGGCGAAGGCATGATTAGTGATGCCGATGTCAAGGTTGACAGTGAAGCCGTGAACATTGCCGGTTTTTCGCAAGCCGTCAATTTGGCGGTTTAAAACCCGTACGACGATATGGTGTAACACAAGTTATGGAAGATAATTCATCGCGAAGCGACGCCGATAACTGTTTTGTTTGCGGTACCAAGAATCCCATAGGATTGAAGATTGTATTCCAGTATAACGATGGACAGTGCGTTGGGGAGTTTACGCCGCAGGCTAATCATGTAGGCTTCGACGGTGTTGTGCACGGTGGCATTATTTTTAGCGCACTCGATGATGTCATGGCCAATTGGCTATATTTGCAGGGTGGTCGAGGCTTCACCGCGAAATGCGAAATTCGCTATCGAGAACCACTGCCAGTGGGTGTCACAGTTCGCTTAACGTGCGAACTACAGCAGCGAAAACGTCAACTACTACAACTTCATTCCAAAGCTGTCAGAGTCGACAACGACACTGTTGTCGCTGAGGCAGACGGACGCTTCATGATCGCCGAAGAGGGAAATATTGCACAGTCTTAGTGCGGGAAATATTCCCTTGACGCCGCATTGCTGATGCCGGAGATTTGCCCCAAAGAAATAAAGCTACGGGCGCGTCAGGGTAGACAAAAAAATAAAGTGGCGTGCCTTACAACATTGAATGTGGGGTCGTCTCCCGTCGGGCATGAATTTCGATCTTAAACGTACCGTCAAAGAACAGAGCTCGCTCACCGTTTGCCATTCCTGCGGCAGGCGATTTGGCTGTGGTGTTCAGGACGCCGAGTGTTGGTGTCAATCGCTGCCCCCGGTAAATCCCGCTCATTTACGGGAAGGACGAGAGTGTATCTGTCCAGACTGCCTTTCCAACCTAACCAACGACCCAGATTCAGCTTAAAGTCATTCTATAATGGAACAATAGCTTACGAGCGCGGTCTAGCCTTAGAGCTGGTCGGAAAAGCCTCGTGTTTATTGTGCTGCCGGATGACTGATGCTAACAAATCCACCTACCCGCAAATTAGTACCAACGTCCTTACGCCATTCGATTGGCGTGATCGGATTAACTATTGGGTCGTCAATCAGCGTAGCATTTGCTGCCGATTTAAGTGATTCGGCAGCAAATGCTATTCATCAATATCAACAAGAAATGGCATCTGTTGAGAATGAGTATGGCGCTCATCATTATGCCCTCGTTGAACCAGCGGTAGGGCTGGGGATAAATTATCAACGGCAAGGTCGCCACGACGAAGCAATCGATGCGTTCAAACGGGCACTGCACGTTAATCGAATAAACCGCGGTCTGCATAATATTGACCATATCCCCATCATTGATTTAATCGCCACTAGCCAAATACAACTTGGTGATTGGGCAGATGCCGACCAGCAGCAACGATTGCGCTTGTGGATTCATAAGCGCGAAATTCAAACGAACCAGGATGTCAGTGGCGAAGATTTAGACAGCTATGTCGACGCAGTTCTTCACTACAGCAACTGGCAAGGCCAGATGTATTCCCAAGATACCGGTCGGTTCCCTTTGGCGAAACTACGGGAAGCGCAAAATGCCTTAGTTGACGCCAGATCCCGTCTAGAAAAGCGCAATGCAAATCAGCGTGAGAAGTATTTTAAGGTTTTGAACACGATTGCCGTGAATAGCTATAACACCGTCGTCTATTTATCGAGTAACGATATTGATCCGGTTTCCGGCAGCTCGGGCGGCGACCAGGATATGAGCGACTATTTACTGCGACAAAACATTATCACCCAGAACTATCGTGACGGTACTGCGGCCTTAGCTGAGGTGATAAAACAAACTAGCAGCGAAGGACAACGATTGCAGCATGCCATGGCGACCCTAAACTATGCGGATTGGATGCTGTTATTCAATCGCCCGCAAAGCGCTCATAAAGAATATAAAAAAGCCTATCAAGCTTTTTTAGCGGCCGGTTTGGATGCTCAAACGATAAATCAACGTTTCGCCGACCCGCAGTCAATTAAATCATTTGAGTTAGACGCAAACTTCAACGCTGAAGCCTCGACTGAACACACGGAGAGCGAAACGGAAAAGGAACCCAAACCGTACGCCCTAGCGGTCTTCGATGTCTCTCGAAAAGGACAAGCTCGCAATATTGATATTGAGGAGAGCTGGCCAGCAACGGACAGGCGCATCAGACGTACAGCTCTGGTACATTTGGGAGCCACAAAATTTCGCCCTACCCTGGTTAACGGCGAGCCCACCATCAAGAAAGGCGTTAAAATCCGGTATTCGTTTCCATCTCCCACCCTTAATCAAGAGTAATCGAGCGAAACCATGTCCAACTTTCCGCGGCTCCCCTACTTAATGCTCCCAATAGTGATTGCACTGAGCGCCTGCAACACGCCTCAGCAACGCGCCTACAACGAACCTGCGCCGATTCCGCCCCCACAACAACAACCGCAAAGCAGCGCGTCCAGCAGCAATAATCCGGGTGAGGCTCAATCATCGGAAAATAAGGATAGTGGTGCTCAACAGGCGCGTGAGGAAGGTAGCGCTCAGCCGCCGGACACCGCTCCGACGCAACAGGCGTCAAACGAAGAATCTTGCGAGCCAACGGCTACTGCCATACCTGACGTTGAGATTATTGATGTGCCCTTGGATGAAAATGGCAACCCAATCGAGCCGACTGTGGCGACGACTAATAGTGAACCGAGCGGGGACGAATGTTTACCTAAAGCGTCTCAAACTGCAGCCAAGCAATCTGAGAAAACGAAATCTGCCAAGCAGCAAGAATCGCAATCAAGCCAATCACAACAATCGGCTCAGTCCGCTGGCGCGCCGAGTACCGGTGGGGCGCAAACAAACGCCGAACGTGCGGCGGCGGCTAACAGCAATCTTGACCAGCGCCTGGCCGCTTTTGATGACCTTATGCGAAAAGCCCGTGAGGCGGCCGCGGCGGAACGACAAGCAGCCGGCGCGGGCAATCCAGCTGGCGCGCTGGGTGGTCTCGGAGCGAATCAGCGTATGCCGGAACAGGAACGTGGTGCTGGCGGTCAAGCGGACAGCGCTTCTGGACTGGGACACACACCCGATCAAAGCGGCGAAACGCGGCCGGGTGATTTTCAACATCAAGCGACTGGGCCAATACCCGCCGATCTCCCAGATTCTAGAGACGATGACATTGTCGCCCGCCAGTTGCGCGAGGCCGCCACAAAAGAATCTGATCCCGTATTAAGAGAAAAATTGTGGCAAGAGTATCGCCGCTATAAAAGCGGCCTTTAGGAACATTCGCTATGCACTATTTGCTAACCCGCTTTCTAAACTACCCATCCGGTGCGTTAATCGTGTCGCTGGTATTAGGATTACTAAGCGGTTGTAATACGACAACGGTTCGCACGTCGCAGGTCGAACCGATTCAAACGGCGCCGGAACCTATTCCCGAGCACCTATTGCTCGATGTGGGAATCGATTTATTCGAGCCAAACATTGAAAACATTGATACGGAGTCTGGTACCACAACGGCCGGTGTGAGATACGCAGAAAGCATCATATTCGCTGAGCGATTGAGCAAAACGATGCAAGAGAGTCGGAACTATGGTGCAGTTCGCGTCATCCCCGAGCGTCAAAGCGAAACCGATGTTTACGTACAAGGTGCAATAAACGAATCAGATGGCGAGACCCTCAGCCTAACGGTCACAGTAACCGACAGCCAGGGCGACAAGTGGTTTACCCGTTCCTACAGCGCTAAAGCTAGTGAGTTTGCCTACGATAAGGTTGTACAACAGCAACGCGGCGAACCCTTTCAAACTGTATTCAATCAAATCGCGAATGATATTTATCAGTATATGGTGCAGCTCAAACACAATAAACTTCATGAGTTGCGCACGATCACGAAATTGAAATTTGCGCAGCGGTTTTCTCCGCAAGCTTTCAACGAACATATGCAGGTCAGCAACAATGGTTACTATGAAATAACGAGTCTACCTGCTGAGGGCGATCCGGTAATGGCTCGAATAGAACAAATACGCGTACGCGACCAATTGTTTGTTGATCGTCTGCAAGACCACTACCAAAATTATTCTCTCGCGATCAATGAACCTTATAATCAGTGGCGCAAAGAATCGCAATTTGAAACTCGCGAATTACGGCGGCTGAAATCCGAAGCCACGGCAAAAAAGATTGGCGGGGCCTTAGCGGTACTGGCTGGTATCTTGGCCCAAGGCAGCGGCAGTAGTATTTCCCGAAGCGCTGGTGTCGTGGGTATAGGTGCCGGGGCGTATTTATTTAAAGACGGACTAGACAAATCAGCTGAGGCTAAAATTCACGCCGCCGCGCTCAAAGAACTTTCCAATTCGCTAAGCGGACAGTTAGAGCCTCACACGATTGCTGTCGCTGATCGCACAGTCACACTAACCGGCACGGTGGAGGAGCAATATGCCCAGTGGCGGGAAATTCTAAAAGAGATTTATGAAGCCGAAATAGGCGCGCCCACGACCCCAATTTATAGCGATCAAACCTAAGCCCCTAATTAGGCTTCAACCGTATTAACGCGTAAAATGCTAAGCTAGAACCCACCGGGCGGGTATGCTCGACCGTTAAAGAACCACTGGTAAGCCCTAAGTAGCTGCATGAGCAACGAGCCACAGTTGAACTCGCCCAACGCACCACCTTCAACTGATAACCAAACAGGTGCTTTTTACGAACATTCGTCGAAGAATGAGTCAAAGCGTGGCGAAACGCTGAAGATGATAGTTGTCGCGTTTGCCATTGTGCTATTCGCGCTAACCCTCGCAGTGCTGTTTATTCTCCCGCGATTTTTACCGAACAGTACGAACCCACACGCGCCCACCGTTGCAGAACAGGCAAAGCCGACCGAGACCGATAACATTGTCAACGAGGACGAACCAAGCCCAACGCCGTCTGAGCAAGATACGACTGCAGCCGCGCCAATAACGCCCGTCAGCAACGAGGAGCGACTCGCTCAGCGAGAAAGCGCGCAAACACTGCTGGCGGAGATTGACGCCAAAATATCTAACCTAGATTCCCAGAGCGTTTCAAAGTGGGGCAAGGACGCTTTTGAACTAGCAAAAAAACAAATCGGCGAAGGTGAGAAAGCGTATAGCGAACAACGTTACCCCGAAGCCGTAGCGACATACGAAAAAGTGAGCGCTGCACTCGACACCTTAGCGGAGCGAGGTCAAACCGTATTAACCGAATCCTTGGCAGCGGGTGAATACGCTCTTGCATCGACCGATTCCGATGCCGCACTTGAGGCCTATGAAAAGGCGCTGCTCATTGACCCGGAAAATGAGCAAGCGCTCGCGGGAAAACGCCGCGCAGAAAACCTGGACGAGGTTCTCGCGCTTGTTAATGAGGCCAAAGGGTTTGAGGATTTGGGCGACTTAGACGCCGCGCTGGCTCGCTACCAAGGCGCGCTAGAACTTGACCCAGAAACGGTGGAGGCAGAACAAGCCGTAAAACGAATTAACAGTCAAAAAGCGAATACTGCATTTAATCGCGCGATGAGTCGCGGATTCGAGGCACTAGAAAAGCGCCAATATATTAATGCTGAAAAACAGTTTACTGCCGCCTTGAAAATAAAACCTAATGACTCCCAAGCTCGCGAGGCGCTGAATCAAACGAAAGAATCAGCCAGGTCGGCCAAGATCGACCGTGCGCTGCGGACGGCAGCGTTAGAAAAACAGCAAGAAAATTGGGGTAAAGTTGAGGCAGCATTACTGTCAGCAAAGCGCTTGGATGCATCGATTTCAGGTATTAACAAACGCATTGATACCGCACGAGACCGCCAAACCTTGGAACGCCAACTGTTGAAATACACCAACGAGCCGCACCGGCTAAGAAACGACGATGTACACCTTGAAGCGCTCAGTTTATTGGACAAAGCAAAGCGCTACACAGCTGGGCCAAAACTAAATCAACAAATCGCGAACTTAGAGCGCACCATAAATTCTGCGCGAACGCCATTCCCAGTGTCGCTAACTTCCGATGGCGCAACCAATGTGACAATCTACAAAGTCGGCAATCTTGGCGCGTTTAATCAAAAAACCGTGACGATATTGCCCGGAAAATACGTTGCTGTTGGCAAACGTGCTGGGTTCCGCGACGTTCGCATCGAATTCAACGTTGACGCGAATGGTTCTGCACCAACTATCGATGTGCGTTGCGTCGAAGCGCTTCAGTTCGGATCATAACGACGATGGATAGCGACAGCGCTGGGGCACAAACGCTGCAACACGGTTCAGTCATTGAGCCAACGCCTTTCGTCCCGCCTAGAGCAGCCGATGGTTTACCCGGTTTCAAGCTACCGTGGCTGAAACTTTTTTTATTCGCTATTTCAATGGGTGTCATTTTTGTGGCTTGGTTCGTTATCAGCGCGAACTCCGTTGAATTCTTGACAGAACCGGAGGAAGCCACGGTTGTCGTGAAAGAACTCTTGGCACCGCGAATTGGTCCGAATTGGATCCTGAGACCGGGCGAGCACCGCGTTGAAGCCCGGGCAAGCGGTTACCAAGTTTTTGAGGAATCTCTATTAATCACCGATGAAACTTTCCAAAAACACACGATTACCTTACTTCCACTGCCTGGGCACCTGCGTATCGAATTAGCGCCGGTTGCAAAGGCAACAGTATTGATCGATGGTGAACCTGCTAACGATGCGCCCACGACGATACGAGATCTTGCTGCCGGTCCGCATAATCTCCAAGTATCAGCTGAACGATATAAGACCTTCGAAGGCCGGGTAGAAATTGAAGGGAAAGATATTGAACAAACGATTGCAATCGAGCTGCAACCGGCGTGGGCCGATGCGTCAATCGATTCATCACCTCAAGGGGCAACCGTCACTGTAGATGGGGAAAACATCGGCACAACCCCTCTCACTGCCGAGTTGCTAGAAGGCCCGAGGAAAGTCGATGTTTCTCTTCCGGGTTACAAAAAGTGGCAAAGAACGTATCCCGTGGTCGCAGGAGAACCATTAGATATCCCGCGTATTCTATTGAGTAAAGCCGACGGCAAACTTTTTGCCAAATCAACGCCCAGTGGCGCCACGATCACGATCAATGGCGAATACCAAGGTAAAACGCCGATTACTGTAAATGTAAAACCGGATCAAGCATTAACTGTTAGAGCGATAAAACCGGGATACACGCCCGCCAGCGCAAAAGTGACGATTGATTCGGGAAAAACCGAAGAACTAAATCTCACTTTGCAAGCAGAATTAGCGCAGGTCAGATTTATCATCACACCAGAAGACGCTGACGTACTGATCAACGGGGTCAAACAAAGCGAAGCTAATCAGGTCATTAAATTACCGACGCACGAACACAAAATCAGGATACAAAAACCAGGGTTTAAGAGTTATGAGACATCAATCACACCCAGAAAGGGGGTCGAAAAACGCGTTCGAGTGCGTTTACGGCCCGGCAGCGGTGTAGATTCTCAGGCGCGCGATACGCCCGAGTCAACAAACAAAGTCGCCACACCGGTAAAACAATTAGCGGACAACGACGGTCAATCTGCGACAACACATTTAAACCAACAACTTAAACTCTTCAACAGCGGCAAAGTCACCATGGGGTCTTCCCGCCGTGATCCCGCCAGAAGAGCCAACGAAATTTTACGCACCGCGACGCTAACCTGCCGCAACACAATCTGGGCGAGTGGGGGGGGGGGG
>JBCCFA010000109.1:0-10602 GCA_039029975.1 Pseudomonadota bacterium | reverse complement strand
CAACTACTCGCCTTGGCCGTCGTGGTCCAGACAGTACTGGCCACCTCGCCTCAATTTGAGCCGGCAAATCATGCCGCAAGCTTACAAACAGAGGAGATCCTGAACCGGGCTTAAGTGTTGCAACATTTCGGCAACATTATTAGTCCGATGCGAAACGCTACAGAAACGAACGCCAATTAGACTGTTTTCTAACGACTGAGATAACCCAGTCAATATCAACATCTAAATGGAGACAGGAAATGACTGACAAATATCAAGAAATCAACCAAGACATTCAATCCAAGCAAGCCCTTTACGGTGCGCTATTCTCAACCGTCGCGATGGCCGGCTATTTGTGGAATCAAATTATCACGGGCTTGGTACCGCCGGTTGTATAGAATCGATGCTGCTTTTTTATCGAATGTATAACGGGAACCCGAATCCTCCCCTAACGGGGGCTGCTGAATAAGCGTGGCAGAGGCCGCTAGGGCTCACGCTTAATCAGTGGCTCCCTTGTCGAATCAAATCTTCCCGGGGATGTTGCTCAGCGTATTTTGTTTCTTGTTCAAAAGCGTAGGCGAGTTGTAACAGTTCAAAATCTTTGCCGTGTGGACCAACAATCTGCATGCCAATGGGCAAGCCCTCGCGCGAAAACCCAATCGGCACCGAAATTGCCGGGCAGCCGGTTACTGTGATGGCCCAACAGATACCCATCCAATCCAAATAGCTCGACATCTCCACGCCATTAATTTCGCGTACCCATTCAATATCTGTGCTAAATGGCAACACTTGAGTCGTTGGACAAACGAGAAAATCATACTGGTTGAAAAACTTCGCCGTGCTTGCAATCAGTGCCGAGCGTAATGTCTCCGCTCGGGTCAGGTCGTTGATGGATAAGCTTAAGCCTTGCTCGATATTCCAGACCACCGTGTCTTTCATTTTATTGCGATGTTTGTTTAATAAATCCTCAAACCGAGCAGCGAATAACCAGGCTCGCAAAGTCGTAAAAATCTCTTCAGCAGCAGATAAGTCTGGGCAAGCCTCATCCATGTCTGCACCAAGTGTTGCGAACACCGGCAACACATGCTCAAGCTTAGCAGAAATCTCACGGTCCACTTCGAACAAATTCAAATTTGGACTAAATGCGATTTTCGCATGACGCCAATCGTGGCTTAGTGGTTGATTGAATATGTCACCCGGCTCGTTCCGCGAGATAGGTACCCGCGCATCGGGCCCTGCCATTGCCGATAGTAATAACGCCACATCCGCAACTTCCCTAGCCATAGGCCCTGAAACAGATAGTTGTTCACTCGAGAATTGTTTGGGCCAGTTAGGCACGCGGCCCGGAGAAGGGCGGAAGCCCACGACATTGCAAAACGCTGCAGGGTTCCGCAGGGAGCCACCCAAATCGCTGCCGTCGGCGAACGGCAGCATACCGCTGGCAACGGCCACTGCGGCACCGCCGCTGCTACCTCCACAGGTTTTATCCAGGTCGTAAGGGTTTTTCGTTGTTCCGAAGACTTGATTGAAAGTCTGAGAGCCTGCGCCAAATTCTGGTGTATTGGTTTTACCAATGATAATTGCGCCCGCAGCGCGCAGCCGCGATACGAACAAATCATCTTCGGTAGGAACGAACGACTCAAATATTGGTGAACCAAAAGTAGTGCGCACTCCCTCGGTCTGTGCCAAATCTTTGATAGCAATCGGTAAGCCATACAGCGCTTTGCCTGCCGGCTTGAAGTTGCGATCAAACGCGGCGGCTTGCGAGAGTGCACTTTCATCGCATCGCGTGATGATTGCGTTGAGCGCTGAATTCGTCTCATCGATGCGGGCCAAAAAGCCTGTCACCACCTCCGATACAGAAATATCTCGCTTGAGGATGCGCTGCCCTAGATTGAGAGCAGATTCGTAATGCAAGGTCATGCTGCGGCGAATAGTCTGCTACCGAAGGAGAAATGCTTGCTCGATATTTCGTTCTTGAGTGCTTGAAAAAATAACGGCATAAAATGTTTCCCCAATTAACTACAGATTCCGTGCACGCGATTTTAGTGCATTCTTCAGAATATTTTAGTTCGCTTATCCTATAAACCCGAATGATCCAAACTCGTGCGCCTTACCAAATGAGTTTTTCACGATAAACTTGGGCATAACATAGGTAAAGATAATTCAATTGCCGACCGTTATCGCGTAAAACGTCCAATCTAATCGCGAGATTTGCTATGCTTACGCACCTGCTGAACTGTTATAAACCTACTGATAAGACCGATTCGTGAAAGTCAAAGTTATTACCGTATTAGTCACTGCGTTGTTAATTTCCGCCTGCTCCTCAATTCCTTTCGTCGGTGGCGACGAGGATGACGAGAAGCCGGCGGCGAAAAAGAAAGAAAAAATAAAAACCACGCTGGTCTATATCCCTAAGGGCGAGCTACAGTGCGAGGATGACAGCGGCGATCCGGTGAAAGCAACTAAAGCTAGGCTAGTTGCGAGCGGTATTTCGGTTTATTCGTCCGAATGCGCGAAAATAGCGGGGATGATGCATCCATCTATGTGCGGCGAAGTTACCCTAGACATCAATGTGCACTCAATTAACGAAACTTATGTGGAACAGGCGCAGAAGCTGGGTTTCGAACTGATAGAAACCTTAGAAGACAAGGACTTAGATTACGACGTTTATCCTTGCGATCTTTAAGTCGTATTGGCTAGCTGAAGCGTTTTTAATTCCCGCCACTAATTTTCTGGACGAAACTTTCCGCACGTTTCTGCGAATCTTCTTCCTCTGGTTCAACACTCGCTAAACTGGGTTCAGAAACGCTTTCGACCGTTGGCGTGTTCAGGTTTTCGATCGCGTAGTCATAGTGAGCAATTTCTAACGCGTTTTCTATCTCTGCAATAATCTTATGATCAGCGGAGATGCCTTTTGCCCTATCAATCAGTTTTTCCGCTTTATCGAATTCCTGATTAGCGATGGCAACTTCGACTAATTCGCCATAACCCGCAACGATTTCGTCTAATCCTCGCAAAGCGATTTAGTTATTCGGATCGATCAAGAGCGCTGCACGAAATTTCTCTAAGGCGTTGTCTCCTGCGGGACGCGTAAGTCGCTGAGCTCTCAAATCGGCCTGCGCCGCTTTAAGCAAATTATCCAAGCTTGGCACTGAGTCATTAGCAGCGATAATTGGCGCCCCCGGGTTTAGCGTTGCCGCCGCATCGGGCGTAGGTAAAGCCAGGGTGATTTCTTCCAGCGCCTGCGAATTATCCTCAGAGCCATTGTCACCCGGAATTCGTGCTAATTCAGCGGAGTATAAATTATCAAGCGGCGTTAGGATGTTAGCTGCGTCAAACTCGGCGTCATCAGATACGAACATACCAGTCAGCGCGCCGGTAACCACAGCGACCGCGAGCACACCCATTGTTGTGAGCCAGGCGTGTGACATGATTTTACTGGTGAGGTATGGATTGCCGTAACGTGTACCAGGGTGAACAACTACGCCAGTCGTTGCTTCCCTATCGGTATAGTTTTCGGTTAATGCGTTCACCGAGAACAAACTTTTAGTTGAATTCGTGCTGTTGAGCAATTGTTCTTCAAATTCCTTGCGCCATTCATCAATAGACTGCGGCCTATCTTTAGGTTTAAACGCTAGCGAACTTTCTATACCCTGAAGCAGAGCCGGGCAAAATTCATGGGCAGTAACTGTGTTACTCGGGCAGTAAGTGTCGTGCGATTCGGTGGCGATGCTTTCGCTACGGTTAATCGCGTCTGGCGGGGGGGAGCCGCTAATGCAGCGATGCAAAGTCGCGCCAAGGCCATAAATATCGGTCCAAGGACCTTGTTTACTCGCGCGTTCACCGTATTGTTCGATCGGCGCATAACCGGGCGTCACCAAACTAGTCAGCTGTGCGGTCCGAGACTGCAAAGAGCGGCGGGCCGAACCAAAGTCTAATAATACTGGTGGTCCTTCTTCCCGAATATAAATGTTACTTGGTTTAACATCGCGATGAATAATGTTGCGACTATGAATATATTCCAAGCCTTCCATTATCGGATATAGCACTTCAATCAACTGGTTTTGGTCGAGCGTGCCGTGGCGTTTAAGGATATTGTCGAGACTCTCGCCGCGCTCATACTGCATCACCATGTATGCCGTATTGTTTGTTTCAAAAACGCTGAGTACTTGCACCACGCTTGGGTGATCAACGTCGGCGAGCAATCGTGCTTCATTAAGAAACCGTTCTTTACCCCAACTATATTTCTCTGCTTATTCGCTTGAAATAGCTTGGGCGGATTGGTCTTCAGCGCGAACAGCCAACTGGGCCGGCATGTATTCTTTGATCGCAACTTTTCGATCGAGATTCACATCGGCCGCTAAATAGGTAATGCCAAATGCGCCTTGCCCGATGATTTGCTCGATTTTGTACCAATGCAGCTGATAATCAGCGGGAAGCCCATTAAGATAACTACGTAGCGCGTGAATCGAAGCCATTGATAGGGTCGGTTAGCCAAGGTGGGAGACGCGACTCAATATAACTTAACAGTTTTTAACATTCTATATTGTGCGGCGCACAATATCGCGAAAGGTGACAATTTCCCGGATCTTTTACTTAGTAGGGCTAAGCGGTGGGCTAATACAAGCGGAAACGAAACGGAAATAGGGGAGATAAAATTCGATGACACCAGAAGAAACAGTGAAATTCGCAGAAGAAGCGCATGCTTCGCTTGATATCGAACGAATGCTTGCGTGTTTTGACCCTGAAGCCGTTGTTTATTGGAACGGCGAACAGGTCGCTTCGGGAATGGATGAGCTGAGAGCTTTTTATCAAGCGCAATTCGGTAATGTGGTTGAATTCACGCTCAAGAAAACGCTGCGTGCGGCCACCGGCGACACAATCGCAGTCGAATGGACTCACACGCGAGTCGATACCGAGGGCGATAAATATGAAGCTGTGGCCGGTGAGTTTTGGAAGATGAAAGATGACAAATTAATCGAATGGCACGCGTACTGTATCGAGTCGAAAGTTTGATCATGATTGCAGCCGACAAAGGAAATCCTGATGAACTACTTTAGTTGGAAATGCAGCGCGTTGAGTCGTTTACCTATTAGTGGATCTAATTGCCCTTTGGCTGCAAATGCTTAACGCATTGTCCTTCGATAATCTTGAGGTGTCATTTGTGTCCAGCGCTTGAACGCGCGACGGAAGCTGGAACTATCATGATAATTCAGTAGTGCCGCTACGGCCTCTACTGATAGTTTGGTATTGCGCAAATAATCACGTGCCAAGGATTTTTGTATCTGTTCCTTGAGAGAACCGAAGGATGTTTTCTCCGCTGCTAATCGACGCGCCAGCGTGCGTTTAGAAATGAAATTGAGTTGCGCAACGTCTGCCTCGTTTAACTTGCCGGGCGGGTGAGATAAAAGTTGTCTTCGTACCCGTTGCGTCATTGGGTCATTCGTTTCATCCAGTTCTTCAAGCATTCGTTGGCACTGCTGCAAGGCAAATTTATAGATTTCATGATCGGAGGCGACATTAGTTCTTCGTAACAAATGCTCTGGCACGATTAACAGATTTGTTGGGCTATCGAAATGAATTGGGCAATGGATAAACTTGGCGTACTCGCTGGCATAAAAAGGTTTTGGGAACGCGCAATACATGTCGCCTTCACTAAAGTTTTCACCAGTCACAAACTCGATCAAAGAAATGATTGAGAGAAAATAAGCTTCCGAAACACAGCGATAGAGTTCTACATCGTCTGCAGTATCAACGGTGAAGAAGTAATGTAAGTTGTTATTATGATATTCGGTCCACGCGTTGAACAGATTGATGCGTCCGGGAATGAAACTCTCAAAATCAAGAATGGCGGTTGCTAGGTCGGGGCTGCTGTTCGCGAGAAACCCCAGTGGCCCATGTGTTGGTGGTGTTACCGCGCAGCCAAATTCCAGACCGTATGCCGGGTTTCCGGAATAACGCATGGCGTTGCGAACTATTTGAAGCTGCTGTCGCTTGGTTAGAAGCGTTTCGTCGTCCATCAATTCTTCAACCGACAGACCAGTTCTCTCCAACAGGACTTCAAGATTTTTTTCGCTCAGATCCAATTGCCTCGCCATGATTCGGGAATATCCAACCGCGATGGAAGCGGGTTCTTCGGCGCGTGATTCCGGGCGATGAGCGCTATTCATATCGACAAATACCAGGGCTTTAGCTTGGCAAGAAATGTCCCTATTGTGGCATAAAATGTCCCCATTAAGCGAAGGAAATAGGGCTCTGGACCGCATAACATGCACCGAACTTACCGGCGGCGCGCCTTTGACGGCTGCCTACGAAATAGCAACCGCCAACAGCGGAACATTTAGGGAGACCGGTTAACGATGATCTCAATCCCAGAGGAAGTGAAGCAGGGCAGGCGCTGGATTGACCGCGAGATTCAGCGGCTCGATCCCGAGACTGACTATCCACGAATGATGTCCATGGTCGCGCAGTATCAGATGGATGAGTTCACCCTCAACTTTTTGGTCACGCTGCTCAACAGCTATGTGATTAAACCGGCCCACATGGCAGAAACGCAAGTCTTTACCAACAAAGCGATCCGTCGCCCTAATCAACGTATGCAAGACGCGTTGAACTTCTTTTGGACTTGGTACGCCAACGGACCCAACGCGCCTGAGACCGTTGAGTCTGTGCAACGCTTAAATAAAATTCACGCAGGTGTCGCGCGACATCTCACCCTGCATTTCGAAGACAGTGACGATTTCAACTACGTGTTAAGTCGTTTAGTCGTATTGCAAGATCGTTTGCTTAAGAAGCTTGGTCTAGGTGGAATGAATCCACGAGTGAAGCTGGCTCAGTTTAATTTTGCCAAGGATCTCTCTCGACATTTTCGGCGGCCGGGCGATCGCGAACTAGCGCCCTTTCCTGAAACGCTTGCAGACCTAGAAGCATTCGTTGACCAGTGGGAGGGAAAGAATCATGCGTTTTCACCAATCCAGGCGGATCTAGTGAATTCATTGATCTACGCTTTCGCGCAGCGTTTTTTTCCGCGCTTTGAGACGCTCGGACGCTGGGTCGCAACCTATTCTCTCGAGGATTCGTTTTTAGAACACGTTGGTGTTAAACCACTACGCGGCGCGCCGCGGATGCTCACCCATGTGCTCCTGAAGACGCTATTTTTTTACAAGACGAGACTCGCGGCTGATTCAAAAGTATCAGCTTATGAGACTCGTGTACTACTGACTAAATACGAATATAAAGCGCTCGATTCCGTCGCCGCTGCACGTGCCGACGACCTTGGTTGGCACACCGGCGGCATTGAATCAATTGGCCCCTCTCGCATAAGCGGCGCAGTCTGCCCAGTAATGCATCACGCTGCATCATCGGATGATTCAACTGAGTTGAATGAACCCTTAACGTCACCTCAACACGCTGGGCGCGCCGGTAACGCGACGACAGCATCCTAAATCCACTGGAGGGTTGGCGATGAAAGTGTGCATTATAGGGGGCGGACCAGCCGGTTGCGCCGCCGCTTATACAGCAAATAAACAGGGTCATGACGTTCGATTGTTCGAAGCGGCAGAGGTGGTTGGCGGACGCACGAAACAACTCCGACGCGACGGTTTTAATCTCAGCACAGGCGCCATGTTTCTCATGGGTGGTATCTACCCGCGCACCAACGCGTTGCTAAGAGAGATGAATCGCTATAAAGATTTGGTTCCTTGGAAAGGGACCACCGAACTTGCCGATGAGGACAACACACGATATCCGGTTCGCTTTGATTCGCTAGCGAGTTTTTTTACTTTGCCCATGCTCAAAGTTAGCGACAAACTGCGGCTTCTGTGGGAGGGCTTGAAGCTATTTTGTAGTGGCGGCGCAAAAAACCCTTTTAGCGGCAGTGAACTCGCCCAGTTCGATCACGGAGAGAACCTTGAAGACTGGTCGCGTGAGCGACTTGGTAATCGAGCTTATGAATACATCATGCGGCCGATCATGGACTTTCTATATGCGGTGCCACTGTGCGAACTCTCAACACCGTTTCCGAAGGCGATTATTCAACAAGCGCACAAACTAGGTCTGTCGGTCCCACCTGAAGGCATCGGTCAGGTGAGTGATTGGTTAATCGAATCGTTACCAGAGGATTGCATTCACTTGTCTTGCCCGGTAGACCGGCTCGAACTGGAAAATGACACCTGGACAGTTTTCGCAAACGGCGAAACATATCAAGCAGATTCCCTCGTGATCGCCACTGAGGCTTTTACCGCCGCCAAGTTGCTTGAAGGTTTTATCAGCGAAGATGCGAATGACCGATTACTCAGTACGCCATACACCGAATATGCCCACGTTGCGGTTGCCTACGAGCAAGATCCGTGGCCAGACTACCCAGTGGATATTGTATTGCCGGTTGGCGTTGACGGTGTGCGTGACGTTGGGGCCATGGTATTGCACGGTCGTCGCTCGCCAGGTTCCGTTGCTGAGGGTGGCCAATGCGTGGGGGTCTATTTCAACACGCCGCCGCTTGCGAACATGAGCGACGATGACATTAAGCGCGTCGCTATAGAACAAGTCCATGACGCCTTTGGTGAGGCACCGAAGCCAAGTTTTGTGCACTTATTTCGCTACGACAAAGGGCTCACCATCGCCAAGCCGGGGCATTACGCGCGTCTCGACGAAGTCCACGAGCTATTGCCGTCGAATGTTGTGTTAGCCGGCGACTATTTCTCACAGGCCGGTGTCGAGGCGGCGGTCTATAGCGGTGAGCGCGCTGCAAAGGAGTTGCTTGCTCGCTACAAGTCGAGACCCGTCAAGGCCGCGTAGTTAGCAAGTCGGACCAAATAGATTTAGTAGTCAATCAGCACGGATAAATATTTAGGAGAGGAAACATGAACTCGATCGAGAATGACCCGTTGTTTCGAAAGTCCATGGTGTTTTGTGCGTGGACGGGATTTGCTTGTATATTCTTTTTCATCATTGGCGGGGTAATTCTTGGGGGGATGCTACCCCCGTTGTTCAACTCCGCGGAACCCGCCGCCGTTTTTGCGGAAAAGGTGTCAAACAACGCATTCCAACTTCGGCTCGGTTCTGCTTTTATGGTACTTGCGTTTGCTATGTTTGGCACCTTAGGCGCAGGCATCGCGGCCCAAACCCGGCGCGTGGAAGCGAATCCCATGTTTTCGATCATCCAAGCCGTGTTCGCTGCCGCCGCGATGACTATCGGTGTATTAGTTGCCTTCGTTTGGGGACTGGCGGCGTTTAGGCCAGAACTCTACGAGGCTTCAATAATCGTAGCCTGGATTGATTTCGCGTACTTTATGGCGTTGTTTTCCGTACCACTCTTCGGTGGATGGTGTGTGATGATTGCATTGCCCATCTTATGGGCGGAAGAAGGCAGCGAACCATTTCCACGATGGGTCGCTTACGTTAATTTGTGGGCCGCGCTGCTTTATGCACCGGGCATGTTAATCATCTTTTTCAAAGACGGTCCGTTCTCCTGGCATGGCATCGTGGCACTTTGGATCCCCTACCTTGCTTACTTCGCATGGATTGCTGTCATGTCCCTAGCGCTGTTGAGCGCCGTTAAGCAAACGGGTGACGAATCAATACCTCATGCAGCGCGTGCCTAAGCTTAGATTAGACGAGCGCCGTTAAGGTCGACAACATGTCCCAATCCGATGTTTTCGAAATCGATGCCGGTGACACTAAGAATCCGGAGCGCATTCCCGGGGAAATTGGGATTTGGATGTTTCTGGCCGGCGATCTCCTGGTCTTCGGCGTATTTTTCATTGTCATAGCCACAGGACAACTAGAACAACCCATTGTGTTCGCTGAATCGCGCGCTTCGCTCGATTTGATGATAGGCATGGTGAACACCGTGTTGTTGCTAACCGGTTCTTGGTTTGTTGCGATTGGCGTTGATAAATGTCGCGAAACAGGCCAGCCGGTCGCGAGCCGTTACTTCTCGCTTGGTATTCTTTGTGGCTTGGCGTTCGCAGCAAATAAAATCTTTGAATGGGGCGCCAAACTGTCGCTCGGCATCTCTCCCGCAACGAATGATTTTTACATGTATTTCTTCATATTCACCGGTATTCATTTATTACATGTGTTAGTTGGCATCGGTGTACTACTGTTAGTACGAAAAGTTAGTTTAAGGCCGACCTTCACACAGCGGGATATCGCGACAATGGAAAGCGGCGCAATATTTTGGCATTTAGTTGATTTGCTTTGGATTGTGTTGTTCGCACTGTTTTACTTACTCTAGAGATCAATAGTAGTGCAAGAGATTAAATCTAGCCGACCAATCGATGATGCGACCCTAGCTTGGGTTTTGTTACTTGCGGGTACCGGTCTCGCGTGGTGGTTAGGTCAAGCAGATAGGGCCAGCGAACAAGCGGGTGCAATTGCCACCGCACGCGTTATCTTTGTGGCCTTTGTTAAAGTTTGGATTGTCGGGTTTCAATTTATGGAACTGCGCCATGCACCTCGTTGGTTGCGACACGCTTTTGATGCCTGGATAGTTGTGATGTGTGTGGCGCTGGTAACAATCTGCATTTACTAGGTTAGCGTGGCGATTCGCGAGTCGCTGCATAGTTAATTGCTTTAGCTCATAATATGGTTTGCGCTTTCTAATCAACTAAATATTAT
>JBCCFA010000108.1:0-10678 GCA_039029975.1 Pseudomonadota bacterium | reverse complement strand
TGTGCATGACAACGATTTTTCGCAAATAACTGGGATCTCCGATGCTAGACAAGCATCCACAATTTCTTTGTGCTGCGGCGTAGGGGTTAGTATTGATATTGCATCGAGATTGTCTTTTTCGTTTTCTATGAGTTCCTGCCAACTACTATAAGTCTTATCCCGGTCTATACCCCAAAGCTCGCTGGTTTGATGATTTATGCTACTTTCCGTGCTGAAACAACCAGCACGAAGGCTCCACCGCCGGTCCATCTGAGACGCGATCTTGTGGGTTGTACCTACAGCAGAATCTATTGCTCCGCCTATGAAGCCAAGTTGTAATGTGTTCGGATTCAACGTCAGTCGCTATGTTCGCTTAGCACTGAAGTGAGTATAGACCAATAGTTAAATAGTGGGAGACTTAATGAGTGAAGATCTGAGACCACTGTTCCAATAATGCATTCTCAGAAAATGTTTCTTTTATTATTTTTTCATTGTTTTGCAACGTTTCGAGACTCGGCATACCGGTGTCGAAATTTTCTATGTCATAAACCACTATTCCTAAATCCTTTAGCGTACCCCAGGTCGTTACATCTCTTCTTATATACACTTTCTTTCTAATCCCTAATAGGGTGATTATCGTACCCATGGCTTGTTGGCGGGTATGCGGGAAAACCGCTATGTCTATCTCCGAAATTAAATTTAAGTAATCATCCAACGCTAATAAATCTTCCAGCACCTTCGCTTGATTACCGAAAGTATCTAATGCCTCTTTTTTGACCTTTACGGCGTATTTCGGATCACCATACGACAGAGGTATGGTGATTTCATTAATTTCCGATAGGTGGTTTTCTATCATCGAGAATACACTGAAGTGATCGTTTGTTGGGTCAGCCGAATTCCCGAATAGAATGTTTACGGCTTTTGGATCCGTCTTACTCTTTAGAGGCAATTCTTTATAACAATTACTTGGATAAGAAAAACTATGATGGATTAATCCTTCGTTTTGATACCACTGTTTAGCATACGCTATGTCTCTTTTTGAAAAGCCTATTACATTTGGTAAATCTCTAATTACTTTTTTCCGAAAAAACTCATAAATATTGTGATGGATTCGTGGATTGGAAAGCGTTTTGTAAAAATAAAGATCTTTGCCCCAGATTGCCCAATAACACTTCCGTCTTAAGCTCGGAAAGACATAGAGATAAAGTAATAGAAATGGTGAGGCAAGAGAATGGATGATAATTTTCTCTGCCTGAAATAGCTGTTTCACCATGCGAAGATTAGGAATGGGCGAAAAAAAATTCCGAGAAAATATCGCTGGCATGCCGTAATCTTCGCAGGTGGATTTGTGACATCGATAGTGAAAAAGCGAGTGTCCTGCCAAACTCACATTATGTTTGACCAAGAATTCGAAATACTCTTTTGAGAATTTCGGGTCATTAAAGATGTGTAGAATTTTTCTAGGATGATTCATTAGCGCTAAGAACTGGGAATACGCTATTTGGGAGTGCAACTATTGCTCAGGTTGTATTGGTGTCCGCGACTGGGCACTCGTCACCGACTATGCTAACGTGTTCATTCCTTGAGATAAGAAATCAGCTCTGCTCTCTCGCAACGTTCATACAGTTTTCACACACGATATTCTATACCCATAGGGCATAAAAGGCGTCTCGCGGTCGAACTTCGCGAATGTCCAGGCAAGTAAATTCAATGCAAGTATCAATGGCGGAAGCACAATGGTAAACATCGCTAGAGGATTGCGATGTTCGATCCAGTTTAAGCAGGTTTTGCTTAACGCGATACACATATTCAGCGCGGCGGTCTCCAAGGGATGGCCATTTGCTTCTACTTTTAGCACTTTAAAATTTTCGTTCTCCAATATCTGACATAAACCGAACTCTGTCCAGCGATGGAAATCGAGCGGTGCGTCATGAATCGGATAGAGAAAGGGTACCTGCAGGAAGAATTTCCCGTCTGGTTTTAGAATCCGATTGATTTCGGCGATCGCTTTAGACGGAACGGGTAGATGTTCAAGCACATCAAGCAGCAGGCAGTGATCAATCGCTGAGCTATTTATAGGCAGCTGGGCCGCATCGCCGAAAAGATTTGGTTTCGTTTTATACCAATTCGTCGCGGTATCATAATAATCTAGTCCAATATAGTTTACGGACGAAGGCATATAGTCTTTCGGTTTCGAATCGGCACAGCCAATATCTAGCACCGTTCCGTTTAAATTTTGGCATATATTCTTGAGCCCTTTTGAAGCACGAAAATGCGCAAACCATTGCGGATGCAATGGCGTAAATTTTAGGGATGAAATTATTTTCTTTAGCGTGCTCATCGATTATCGACAGCGCCGGATGAAATTCGTTTAATTGCCTACGGCAGTGATTGTCGTTTTCTTAAGTTCATTCGGTGAGCGTATTTTTTCAACGCTCGACGACCCGACGTTCCATTTCAGCTTCTTTATAATGAAGCGACGACACTAATTCGGCAACGATACCGATCAAAAAGGTCAAGAGTGAGGAGATAAAGAGTACGGCACTCATGTTGGTAAATCGCTCAAATTGGTAAAAGGTATAGCCATAGTATGAGACACCGGCAAAGAACAAGCTTAGACTGACTGGCAAAAACAATCTCATCGGCGAAAACAAAGTGCCAACTTTTACGATCACCATCAGAAATCGGAGACCGTCCTCAATAATCCGTATGTGACTTTTCCCTTCGCGTTGCCGAGCGTCAATTGGGACATACGCTACCGGTAAACCGGAGCGAAAAAAAGCCATCGTTGAAGTGGAAGGATATGAAAATCCGTTTGGCATAAGATACAAAAAGCGCCGAAAGTGACGAGCACGTACCGCCCTGAAGCCAGAAGTAAGGTCGTCAATCTTATTCTGAGTCATATACGAGGCTAAACGGTTGTATATCTTGTTTGCTAGACGACGTCCTGCAGAGGCATGTGTATTCCATGACCGTGCCCCCACGGCCATTTCGTAACCTTCATCCAATTTGGCAAGTAGTCTAGGAATATCAGACGGGCGATGTTGCCCGTCCCCATCCATGAATAAAATAACGTCGCCCTTTGCTTGCCGGGCTCCCGATTTCACTGCCGCACCGTTACCTAATGAATAGGGATGAGCCACGCGTTTAATTCCATATCGTTCGCAAACTTCTGGTGTTGAATCGGTACTACCATCATCCACCACGATAATTTCCGCGTTAGGCATTTGTTCGCGAAGCTCTGGTAAGAGATTCTCAAGGCCTGGAGCTTCATTTTTCGCCGGTATCACAATACTTAGCATCTGGACGCTCGTATTCTATTGGTGTGGTTTATTGTGCCTTTAACTATAGAACATGCTTGGCGGGGCGTTCGAATAATGGAGCCATCCTTTTGCATTTAGCGCTTCAATGCGTTAGACATTGCTGAACTCATTAACGTGTGTATGGCGGGTGTAGCGGCGAGGATATCGCCGGAATCGAGGTAATCGTCCTGTTGCAGCGGGGTGCTAACTATCCCACCCGCTTCTTGGACGATTAGAGCGCCGGCCGCTATGTCCCAAGGCTGCAAACCAAATTCCCAAAATCCATCGATACGGCCGCAGGCAACATAGGCGAGATCCAGGGCGGCAGCGCCTGCCCGTCGAATGCCAGATGTGGTGGTGAGGAACTCGTTAAGTGTGGGTAGAAATTTTTGCAGAGCAGATTGGTCGCGCACTGGAAATCCCGTCGCAAGTAGCGATTGATTCAGTTTGCGGCAACGGCTTACGCGGATTTTACGATTATCTAACTGCGCGCCGACGCCCTTCGATGCGGTGAAAAGTTCATCGCGGCATGGATCGTAAATCACCGCTTGCTCGGCAATACCGTCCACCAACAGCGCGATCGACACGGCAAATTGCGGGTAACCATGAACGAAATTTGTGGTCCCATCTAGCGGGTCAATTACCCAAACGTGATTGCTTTCTCCGTGACTGCCCGATTCTTCTGCGAGGATCGCGTGGTCGGGATACGCGGTAAGCAACGTATCGATCACTGCCGCCTCAGCTTCTTTATCCACCTGGGTGACAAAGTCTTGGTGACCTTTTTGGTCGACTTTGATTTCGTCGAGTCGATTTAAACTTCGCGAAATTATCGTGCCCGCGCGGCGTGCGGCGCGAACCGCGATATTTAACATTGGGTGCATGGCTGTGAGATGTTATTGCCCGGTGGTCGTGATAGTTTAACCGGAATCAATTAGAACCACAGCAATGTGTAAAACTAGAATGAGTCAATCAGGTCCGGTCCCGTGGACAACATAAAATTTGTGCTGGTGGGAACCACACATCCGGGGAATATTGGTGCGAGTGCCAGAGCGATGAAAACGATGGGCTGTCAGGCGCTTCGTTTGGTGCAGCCGGAAACACCAACCACCGCAGACTCTTACGCGATGGCCTCCGGTGCCGATGATATTTTGGATGCTGCCCAAACGTTCGACGATCTTAGTGACGCGATTGCTGATTGTGCGTTAGTTATCGGCACCACTGCGCGGCGTAGGACACTATCTTGGCCGACCCTTTCGCCGCGAGAGGCAGCGTCCCGGGGCAAAGAATTTCCGGCCGATAAACCCATAGCAATTGTCTTTGGACGGGAGCATTCAGGGTTAAGCAACGACGAGGTCGCCCTGTGCCACCAACTTATTCGGATTCCGACGGCGGCAGATTTTTCCTCGTTAAATTTGGCACAGGCGGTGCAAATTTGCGCCTACGAGTTCAGATTACAATGCAACATCGAAACCGAGCCTTTCTCGGCCGAGGAAGTTGACGATCCGCCTGCTTCTAGCGAAGCAGCCGAACGTCTCTACGATCATTTAATTGCGGTGATGACTGAGGTGGGATATTTATTTCCCGAAAATCCACGGTTGTTACCACAGCGCGTGCGGCGACTGCTGGCGAAAGCGCATTTGTCGGTCACAGAGACACAAATCCTGCGCGGTTTCCTTGCTGCGGTAGAAAAGTGGGGTAGAAAAACTTAAGCCAGCGAGTGGGATTTGAAACCTTACTTCAAAGCTCCATTGTAGGTAACTTGTGCGTCGTTTCCTTGTGAGACGACCTCACCCATTTCGACGACAGTTTCTCCCTCGGCTTCAAGTTGTTGTTTAATTTTCTTGCAATCAAGCGCATCCACAACCAAAACCATCCCTATACCGCAGTTAAAGGTCTTTAGCATTTCAGCGGGCGCTATGGGTCCTTCATCCATCAACCATTGAAATTCGCGCGGTAGTTCCCAGCTATCCAAATCGATAGCGGCGCTCATCGTGGGCGGTAAGATGCGAGGAATATTTTCTGTGAAACCGCCGCCGGTAATATGGGCGAGACCTTTCAACGAATGTTCGCTCAGCACCGATAATATCGACTTCACGTAAATCCGAGTGGGGGTGAGCGCAAGCTCTTCAATTGGTTTTTCTGTATCTGGTCGGTCTGTCGTCTTCGAGAGAATTTTTCTGACGAGGGAGAAGCCATTCGAATGTAAGCCGCTTGAAGCCAGGCCTAATAATCGATCGCCGACGCCAATTTTTGCCCCACTAATCAGTTTATCTCGCTCTACTGCACCAACGCAGAATCCAGCCAGGTCGAAATCTTTGGGCGAATACATGTCAGGCATTTCTGCGGTTTCCCCGCCTATCAAGGCTGCACCCGCGATCTCGCAACCTTTGGCGATGCCAGAGATAATTTTGGATGCTTTATCTACATCCAACGAACCAGTCGCGAAATAATCAAGAAAAAACAACGGTTCGGCACCCTGAACAATAAGGTCATTCACGCACATCGCGACGAGATCTATACCAACCGTACCCAGGATATCGGTGTCGATTGCTAGGCGCAGTTTCGTACCGACACCATCTGTCGCTGACACCAAAATTGGGTCTTTGTAACCGCAGGCTTTTAAATCGAACAAGCCACCAAATCCCCCAAGCTCGCCGGCAACCCCAGGGCGATGGGTGGCTTTTACCGCTGGGGTGATTTGTCTAACGAGTTCGTTCCCCTCGGCGATATTAACGCCAGCATCGGCGTAAGAAATTGGCGCGCGGTCGTCTTCTTTCATACCGCGATAGTAAATTGCTTGCCGCGAGTTTAAAACCGTCTAGCGTAAAATAATGCGCGCCCGTGAATCTCTTGACGTAAAATATCGACTTCGACTAGCGTGGCCACTATGAAATACCGAATATTGAAGTTCTTCATTATCGTTTGTCTTACCTCTGGTGCTCTCCCCTCAGTTCTGCACGCCCGGGTTGTAGACAAGCTGACGTCGGCCCGGGTCCCGGTGGCCGATCGTTCTGACATTGAATTTGCCCGAGCAACGTCGAAGGCACTTGAACTGGTGTTGGTCAAATTAACAGGCGATAGCCGGACGCCGAAATCGACACAGGGTCGCTCGGTACTCTCTAAAGCTCAGCGGCTTGTGCAGCAATTTGGCTACGAGAAGTCCGCAAGCAGCGGCGGCGCGGCTGAGGCGAATTTGTTATTGCGTGTGGAATTCGATCCAGAAGTGCTAAGCAGTGAGATGCGCCAGGCAGGCTTGGTGTTGTGGGGCAAGGAACGGCCTGAAACACGCGTGTTTATCGTTGTTCGTGGCGCGGGGTCCGCGACGGTTGTCTCTAATCAGCGGACAAGCGATGAGAACGCCGCGGAAATCCAATCAATCGTTGCAAGGCAAGCAACAAATCGGGGCATCCCAATTAGTTTTCCGGAGCCGGCAGTCGCGGCCCAAATCAATGTAGGCGGCAGCGCGGCCGAAATACTCGCGCACGCATCTGAGCTCGAACAAGCGAATCGAGTTGACGGCGTGGCGGTTGCCATATTTGAAGGTTCGCCCCTAGGCTTGTGGGAAGCGCAATGGTTATTCCGCGTCGCCAACGAACAAGAATCGTTCGCGAACGAGGGTGATTTGGTCGCGCTGCTAGCCGAAGAAGCGACCGATTCCTTAGCTGATGTCATCGGAAGTCGATATGCCAATCCCGCTTTGCTCGGGCGCAATGAATCGGTGCAACTTCAGGTAACCGGTATCTACGATGGTACGGATTTCGCACGAGTGGCTACCTATCTGAAGTCATTAGATGGCGTTGAGCAACTCTTTGTGCACCGAGCTCAAAACGATCGGATAAGCTTGAGTGCGGTGGTGCAAGGTGGGTACGCCGGCTTGGCTCAGAGTATTGCGTTCGGCAGGTTGCTAGAGCCGGTAGATAGTTCGCCAGGAGAGTTTCGGCTCGTTGGACGTTAGAACAGGGAGGGCTGTACCTTGGTTATAAGCGATTCACAAAAATGGCTGATTTTGGCCTCGATAATTATCGTTGGCTGGCTAATCGTGCTGCTTGCGCCGGTTCTTACTCCATTTCTACTTTCTACCTTGCTCGCATACCTTGGCGATCCACTCGTCGACCGTTTAGAAATCTATGGAGCTTCCCGGACACTAGCGGTCGCCCTCGTTTTTCTTGCGATGTTTGTGTTGGGCGTGAGCGCTGTACTGATTGTCCTGCCGGCTTTGCAAAGTCAGGCTGCTGTGTTGATTCAGAAAATTCCAACCGCGCTCGAATGGGTGCAGACGAACTTATTGCCCAGCCTGTCGTCACTGATTGGCGGTGACGCAATTGAGATAGACATTCCGGCAGTCAAAGAAACGCTGCTCGCGCACTGGCAAGATCTGGGTTCGGTCGCTTCGAATCTGATGTCACACATTGGCCGTTCTAGTCAGGTACTCATCGGCTGGGTCACCTATCTGTTGCTTATCCCCGTGGTCACATTTTATTTACTGCGCGACTGGGATCTATTGGTTGCCGAAGTTCATGACCTATTACCGCGAACGATAGAGCCGAGAGTGGTTGCACTGGCCAAAGAAATAGACGGTGTGCTGGCCGAATTTTTGCGTGGTCAGTTAACCGTCATGCTAGCGCTCGCTGTGATCTATGTTATTGGACTATGGTTGGTTGGGCTAGAACTTGCTTTTGTGGTGGGTATGATTGCTGGTCTCGTCAGTTTTGTGCCTTATCTCGGCGTTATTGTGGGCGTTGTATTGGCCAGCTTTGCGGCACTGGTTCAGTTTCCCGATTGGCTACATCTAATTGGCGTGGCTGCAGTTTTTGGCGTTGGTCAGCTACTTGAAGGCATGGTGTTATCACCACTGCTGGTCGGTGATCGCATTGGCTTACATCCTGTTGCGGTCATTTTCGCGGTCATGGCCGGCGGTCAGTTGTTTGGGTTTTTGGGTGTACTTTTGGCGTTGCCAGTAGCGGCAATAATTGTCGTCCTTCTCCGTCACTCGAAACACGAGTACCAGAGCAGTGAGCTATACCAATCGTAACGCCCATGCAGCAGCAACCTCTTCCGCTCTTCAAAACTGCCGATAAAACTTTCCAAGACTATCTCACCGGAGAAAATAGCGAGGCGCTGCAAGCCACCATTCAGTGGGCAAATCACGACGGACCTTGGTTTCTCGCTTTATGGGGTGAGTCCGGTGTTGGCAAATCCCATTTGATACAAGCAGCACTGCGCGACTGTGCGTCCCGAGGTCGTCGAACGATGTATCTTCCGCTGAAACTAATGCATGAGTTAGGTCCAGACGCTGCTGCCGAGCTGGGGTCCTTGGATGATGTCGGTATCGATGATCTGGACGCCGTCACTGGCGATCCTGCTTGGGAAACCGCAATTTTTAATTTGTTCAACGCCATGCATGGAAAGGGGGGACGCTTGTTAATTTCAATGACGGAAAATCCGCGTTTCGGACACTACTGCTTAGCCGATCTCAAGTCCCGACTAAGCAGTGGTTTAGGCTATTCGCTGCACGACCTGAACGATGAGCAAAAAATCGTCTTTCTTCAGCGCCGCTCGGCGCTGGCTGGTCTGGAAATGTCGGCCCAGATCTCATCTTACATCGTGAACCATCACCGGCGTAATCTGCACGAACTTGAACAGCTCTCCGATCGACTATTTGCGGCAAGTCTCGATCGAAAACGGGGTCTTACTGTGCCGTTGGTGAAGGAAGTGATTGCAGTCGGCGAACAAGCGGAGTCGAACTAGCTGTTTTGCTTTGAAAGTTTCGAACTCAGCATCGCCAAACGACGACCCAGAGCGATACAAAGTGTCGATTCCTCCTCGCTCATTGTGCGGTCATTCCGCGGTCCGGAAACGATGCTAGCGCCATAGGGTGTGCCGCCACTTTCCGTATCCATGAGGGCAGTTTCGCTATAAGGTAAACCGGCAATCACCATCCCATGGTGCAGCAGCGGTAGCATCATTGTTAAAAGGGTACTTTCTTGGCCGCCGTGCATGCTGCTTGAAGCCGTGAACACGCAGCCCGGTTTATCAATCATTGAGCCTGAAATCCACACGTCGCTGGTTTGGTCTAAAAAGGCTTTCATCGGTGCTGCCATGTTGCCAAATCTCGTCGGCGAGCCCAGCGCTAAACCATCACAACGTCGCAGATCATCCTTTGTGCAGTAAAGGTGACCTTCGTCGGGCACGGCGTCAGGATCGGCATCTAGTTCGGGTACGGTGCGCACGGTCACCTGACAATCAGACGTTTGGGCTGCGCCCTTGGCGATCAGTTGCGCCATTGCCGCCACGTGCCCGTGACGCGAGTAGTACAAAACCAAAACTTCTGACATAGCGTGTACTCGATTATTGGCTTAGATTAAGGCTAAGACGTTTTCGGGCGGTCTGCCTATGACCGCTTTACTGCCCTTGATAACAATCGGTCGCTCGATCAACACGGGGTGTTCAACCATTGTTGCGATCAATTGATCATCGTTGAGCGTCGGATCGTCAAGGCCTTGGTCCGCATACTGAGCTTCTTTAGTTCGCATTAATTCTCGGGGTTTCAACGAGAGTTTGGCTAAAATCTGCCGTAATTCGTCGACGCTTGGTGGCGCTTCTAAGTATTCAATAATAGTTGGTGCCACGCCGGCATTGCGCAGTAGCTCTAAGGTATTGCGCGATTTCGAACAACGCGGGTTATGATAAATAATGTACTCGCTGGTCATGTCGAAAAGATCCTAGGGTGTCCATTGGTCAATATCAAAACTCTGCGTGCAAATTTATCATGACTATCCGTACGGTAGGGCATCTTAGTTCAGGCCGTTCCAGGTTCGTGTTAATTGCCATATTTGCCCTCTTCGATGCAGGGGCAGCGCTTGCCGACGAGATCGACAGCGGACATCAGCTTGCGCCAGCGGGAATATCTGCTCAGCTTGGCGTATTTGCGTCGCAGGTGGAGGAGGCGCTGGCATGCTTACCCTCGCTTAAAAACACGGGTACTGTGTGGCTAAGAACGGAAAAAATGCATTCAGCGCTTGCAAGCGCCGCCAAAAAACATGCGGATGCAAATGACCAAGCAAATTTGGCCAAACAGGTTCTTTCGGACTGTTCAATGATTAAGAATCAACAAGAATTAGAGCGCGCTCGATATTTGCTGACTACAATAAATAAGAGCAGCGAAAACCAGGAGCAACGCAATGCTGTGCGGGCGATGTTGCTTGCCGCAGATGGAGAAGCCGCTTTGGCGTTGGTGTTGGATCTTATTGGAAAGTAACTCTTGCTCGGTAACTAGCAACATTGCGTCCTGCCGCACATTACTCTGACATACGAAGATGCAACTTTGGCTTAAATTTATCGATTTTTTAAGATACTTGCGCCAGCGTTTTGTGCAAGATCAGTGTTCGCGCGCTGCG
>JBCCFA010000107.1:0-10768 GCA_039029975.1 Pseudomonadota bacterium | reverse complement strand
ATTGTTTAGGTATTCGTGATCGTTGCCAATATCAAACGCGCCCCAGCTACCATCCGGGTTTTGCATTCCCAATATCCAATTCACAGCCTGATTGAGACGCTTCCGTTTCAACTCTTTGTCGTGAACACCGGCGCGCAACAAAGACATAAGCACCATGCCAGTGTCATCAATATCTGGATACCTATCGTTTTCGAATTGGAAGGCCCAACCGCCAGCTTCGAGGTTCTTGGCTTGATCTGCCCAATCCCCTTTCGTAAACACTTGTTGGTCGAGCAACCACTCAACTGCCGTTTGAATTGCAGGGTGTTCTGGCTGGGCACCAGACTCAGCCAATGCCGTTAATGAAATACAGGTATCCCAAACCGGCGAAACGCACGGCTGACAATAGCTTTCATTGTCGAAATCTAAGACGAGATCTTCGATCGCCTGCATAGTGCGCCGATAATCCAAATCGTCGTCCGCCGCGCCAAGCAAACGCAACGCAACTGCGGCATTAGCCATGGCTGGATAAATTGCCCCAATCCCGCCTTTACCCTTTGTGTGTTCGCGCATCCATTCCTCGGCCCGCTTAATGGCCCGATTGCGGATAAAGCTTGGGGTCCAACGTTCGATAACCTTTAGTGCCCTATCAAGCAAAATGAATGCGTTGTGCAGCTTACGGCCTGGTTCAAAGCCATCCAGGTGCGTTAGGTCAGAAGGCTCTCCAAGAAACAACTCCCTCAGCCCCTGCGACTCGCCAATTTCAACGGTCGGCCGCTTGGCAAAGATAATCAGCAGCGGGACGATGACGCAGCGTGACCAATAGGACACCTTCGATAGATTAAAAAACCACCATTTCGGCAACAACATAATCTCTACAGGCATCGCCGGTACGGTGCGCCAAGGGATTTGCCCGAAAATGGCAAGCGTTATCCGGGTGAAGACGTTGACCGACTCTGCACCACCGTTCGATAAAATCCAATTGCGCGCTACCTCCATGTGCGGCGCGTCTGGGGAATCACCGGCAAGTTTCAGAGCGAAGTACGCTTTCACCGTCGCGCTGATGTCGCCAGGCCCATCTTCATACAACGACCAGCTGCCGTTTTCGTTTTGGCGTCGGCGTAAATAGACAGCAATTTTCTGCTCGCGACCTTTGTCGACCGTGCGCATGAAGTACTGCAAGAACATGTATTCCGACGGGATGGTCGCGTCCGCTTCCAGCTCGAACAACCAGTGGCCGTCTTGGTGTTGCCGGCCCGCTAACGCAGACGCGGCTCGCGATAACGTTTGGCGAATAGGATCGCTGGTTGCTTCGAGGGGATGAACCGTTTGCTGCTCAAGTATCGAGGCATCTGCCTGCGTTTTTGGCAGTACCTCGACCTGCGGCTCGTTGTCGTTTTTCATATTATTCTCAAGCGCCCAAAATCGTCCGTCAGAAAATTCTGTATTCCATGGCAAGGTCGTGCGGCCCAGTCCCAGCTTTCCGGAACAGCATTAACCTCGGCCCATTGTGATTCGCACAATCTCGGGGCACCCTCATTATTATCGTTTTTGCGTCGCGTCTTGGGGCCGGTTCGCCCGTGGTTTTCGTTCTATAATTGGACAGCGAAGAAGACGCGAAAACACCACGTCATTCTATTTAATATTGCTGTAATTGCAAGGTGTTAGGGGTTAATAGTCAAAACCTTAGCACCAGAATTTGGCCCAGAAAATACACACATTGAGTGTGGTTAGCGATTGGTGCCCGGGGCCGGACTCGAACCGGCACGGAGTTGCCTCCGAGGGATTTTAAGTCCCTTGTGTCTACCAATTCCACCACCCGGGCAATAGTTTGGTGCGTTATTCAAGTAGCCTACTGGCCACGCCGAAAACGCATCACGAAGTGGATAGTCGATAGGGTTGCGATTATACACGGCACCACCAACTTCGCCGAGCGTGACTCGTAATAATTTGCGCAATATCCAGTTCAACTCGTAAGCTTGGCCTGGTGAAAACAAGTCTCATCGCAATCGCCTTAATGTTTGCCATTGCTATCGGCATTGGTGTCGGGCTTTGGTTGTCACCGCGCTTGCTTGACCCCGCCAAGCCGCAAAGCGATTTAGCGGAAGTTCATGTCGATTCGACCGGGCCACGAGCAGACAATGATTTCATTGCGCCACCGCCGTTAGTTTTATCTAGCCCGCAACAACCGCCATTTGAAGTCATCCAGTTTACGCTAGTGCGGCAAGACGATACGCGTCGCGTGTTATCGGGCATCCTGCACCGGCAACGCGAGGTGGTTATCTCCGCTTTATCGCCCTTAGACGGTGCTGCTGGAATCTTCAGTCAAAGTGCTGATTTATTCGGCCATCGCCCTAGCGTGGCCGTAGATCCGACGCGCGAATTGGCTTTTATCGCGACGGGTAACCGCACATCGAAGGATGTAGTCGAGACGCCCAATCTGGCAACGGATACTCCACGTTTGTCGCTCGGCAGCGAATTTATTTATTCCGCTATCGACAATCGCGGCAGCGGAAAAATCACGAACAACCTAACTCAGTTCGTTGACGGCGCTTTCGGCTTTAGACTCGCATCCCCCACTCTACCTGCTGACGGCATAGCCCTGTTGTTTGATAAAAATGAGAAAGCGCTGCTCGGTATTGCCGTTGGTGCGCGCTGGCCTCTGCCGAGTACTAAAGCGTTTGATTGGTACGAGGTTCGCAATAGCGTGGACAATGCCTTTGCCAACAACAATGCTTATGCGTTCGATGAACTACAAGCGAAGTATTTCGGTACGGAAATATCGGGCCGAAAAATTCGCTTTCGCAATGCTGCCACCAAAGGGGATGATAGTTACGTGCTGCAGGTCGCCTACGAGTTATGGACGGGATCGGTTGGCCAGGAACGGGATGCAATTGCATCTGCCTATCGGCAAGCCTTTGATAAACAACTCCGATATCACTTTGCGCGGCGGAATTACGAAACGGTAGTAACGATGACTGAGGCATCGACAGCCATAATCGGTACTGATCCAACAATCGCAACAACCCATGCCAACGCACTTCTCAATTTGAATCGCGTAGCGGACGCTCATTCGGTGGTCATTACAGCGCTGGGTGATGAACCGCAAAATGCGACTCTGCAACAACTGCTGTACGACATATTCTTTCAGCGTTTCGATTCGTCCAACTGGTCGGCGCAAGAACAACTCATTGCTTTAAATCAAGCAATCGCGCTGGACAACAAGCAACCCGATTATTTCGTCGCGCGAGCGCAGGCTTTAGCCGCTCAAGGCCGCCATTTCGAAGCCATCGAGGACTTCAACAGAGCAATCGATTTGGCACCGCAGCTCGCAGGCGAACTAAATGAGTTCATCGCCGAACAAAGATACCTTGTGGCCCCCGAAAATAATGCCACTGTGCCAGTGCGCCGCGCGGGCGGCGTGATATCAGCACCTGTTATGGTCAACGGTAGGGAATTCCAATTTGTGATTGATACTGGCGCGTCCATCACGGCGATTTCTTCTGAAGTCGCCGCAATGCTCGGCCTGTCAATATCTAATACCCAGCGCTTAAACGTTGCCACTGCAAACGGCACTATCGCAGCGCCTTTAGTCCAGTTAAACGATATTGCTTTAGGCCGCGCCTCACTGGGCAACTTGGAAGCGGTGGTGCTCTCCAACTTTAGTCGTTACGACGGTTTACTCGGTTTGAACTTTCTCGATAACTTCCAGTTTGAATTCGACGCTGCCGGCGATTCGATTTCTTTAAGTCCGCGCTGAGCGCAGCGTCTACGCCGCAAACTAACTTGTCCCTAATGTCAGAACCTAGCAAGGGTTCGTAGCGAAATAGATACCGCCACCAACAGCAGCGAAAGGACAACCCAAAATGACCCCAAGCCCTTAGCTTGGAATCAACACGTCGCCCAATCTTTCGCGACCGACAGACCTCACTTTTTCCGCGAGGCTCTTAAAAAGACCGCGCGCAGGAGAACTAGACCGCCACGCAAGGACATGATTGCGCAGCTCGGAAATACCTTGCACGTCGGCAACTCGAAGTTCATCACGGGCGCGAATTTCCGATTTCACGTACAACGCCGGTAAAAAAGCGATGCCCATGCCCATCACGACCATTTGTCTTAACGTATCTAGGCTCGTCCCTTCATAATCACGCCGCACGAACGCACCAACGCGTTGACATAAATCGGTAATCTGCCGATGAAACAAATGGTGTTCACCAATAGTCAGTACTTGTTCACCGAAGAGGTCGGCGCTATTAATGCGCTTTTTGCTGGCCAATCGATGGTCTTTCGCAATCACCAACTTTAGCGGTTCAGCAAATAACGGCGTAACCACCAGTTCTTGGGAGAGTACTGGTTGCGTGGTCATTACCAGATCGTGACGCGCATTTACCACGTCTTGCTCTAAGTCGTTCGGTGCCGCCTCTCGAACATACAGTTTTAGGTTGGCATATTCGGCGTGAATAGACGGCAGTATATGGGGCAAAACATAGGGGCCTAAAGTAGGCGTCACGCCTAAGCGATACGTACCAGCAACGCCGTGGCTCACCGAACTCGCCAAATCGCAAAACCCTTCCGCTTGCTCAAGCACCGCGCGGGCGCTAGGAATTAACTCGCGTCCAGTTGGCGTCGGCTGGGTACCAACCCGAGTTCGTTCGAATACCACAGTGTCTAAAATCTCTTCTAGCGCCGCAACTTGGGCAGTTATGGTAGGTTGAGTTACCCCTAGGCGGTCAGCGGCGCGCCTAAAGCTTCCGGCTTCCGCAACCGCTAAAAAATAGCGGATTTGCTTGAGTGTTACGCGTTCTCGTGCGTCCATATCCGAGCCTCTTCAAGCGCCTATTTCAAGGCAATTTAGTGATAAATAAATCTTATCACCTATTATGAATATATTTCTATTACTTATCACCGAACTCCCGTTATTCTTCAGCTGTAAGGGGGAAACCGAGAGGGCCGACCCGGAATTATCGTGGGTGTCCAAGCATCTGATGACATATCGAAAAATGTCGTCGAATGTGCGGGGCACGAACGGTGGGAAGCTGGCTGAGGGTCAACGACGAATACAACCGATCGGCACCCTCCAGGATTCGGCATTTGGTGCAACGCTGGGAGGCGAACGGAACCCAGTGGTCGATTTATTTGTCGAACAGCGGACAACTTTCCGCGCAACTCGCGGCAGCCTTAACACCATGTTGCAAAAAGCGCTCAACGTAGATAGTTATCGTCAACAACGGCACCCCCAACAGCGGAAGAGATTCCAGTAGCTAGAATTTTAGTTAAAAAGTGCATTCGGAGAACATGAATGAAATTTGATTTATCAAACTTACGCGGCGACATCTACGGCGGCTTAACGGCCGGTGTCGTGGCGCTACCGTTGGCGCTTGCCTTTGGCGAAGCCTCTGGGGCGGGTCCAATGGCGGGACTCTATGGTGCCATCTTTGTCGGTTTTTTCGCCTCGCTGTTCGGTGGCACACCATCACAGATCTCAGGACCAACTGGCCCCATGATCGTAGTATTCGCCGGGGTTTTTGCTTCCTTATCCGGCGACGTTGGATTGGTCTTCGCCACGGTTGTCCTAGCCGGCGTGTTGCAAATCGTTTTTGGGGTCCTTGGACTGGGGCAATACATCAGGCTCGTGCCCTATCCGGTGGTTTCAGGCTTCATGAGTGGGATCGGATGCATAATCATTGCACTTCAGGCGGCGCGCTTGTTCGGCCATGAACCTTCGGAGAGCGGCACCATCCCCGCGCTGCGCGAAGTCCCTAGCGCCGTCGCGGATCCAAACTGGATTGCGCTCATGATTGCCTGCATCAGCTTAGTCATCGTATTTAAGTGGCCAAAGAATTGGGGAAAAATAATCCCTGGCCCGCTGGCCGCTTTGATCATTGGCACCATTATCAGCACCCTTGTTCCGGGCGCTCCAATCCTTGGAGATATTCCAACTGGTTTACCCGCTTTTGTGATGCCAAATTTCACTCAGGATGCGGCATTTATCATTTTGGAAGCGGCTTTCATTCTCGCCCTACTGGGTGCGATCGATAGTCTGCTCACCTCGCTGGTTGCGGATAATATGACCCGGACTCGTCATAATTCGAATCGTGAATTGATTGGTCAAGGCATCGGCAACACGGTGGCCGGTTTCTTCGGCGGCGCGCCCGGCGCCGGCGCCACCATGCGGACCGTTGTTAATATCAGAACCGGTGGACAAACCAAGATATCGGGTATGTTGCACAGCTTGCTGTTGTTGTCCGTCGTTGTCGTTGCCGCGCCGCTTGCTGCCAAGATTCCGCATGCCGTCCTCGCAGGGATCTTAGTGAAGGTTGGCTGGGACATTATCGATATTTCGTACCTTAAGCGCGCACATCAAGGCCCACGTTGGGATCTCGCTCTCATGATGTTGGTCTTGGGATTAACGGTTTTCGTTGACCTGATCACCGCCGTTGCCGTTGGTGTGGTACTCGCTTCTCTCGCCTTTGTTAAACAAATGGCCGATTCGCAACTTGAGGACTTTGGCGCGGAAGAAAATACAACGGAGACAACGCCCGAGGAAAACGCGCTTCTACAAAAAGCAGAGCATTTAGTAACCGTGTTCGACTTTAACGGACCATTAAGCTTCGGCGCGGCCGCAGACGTAGGTCACCAAGTGCGCGAGCGAGTAAAAAATAAAGATGCGCAAGCCATTATTTTGGATTTCTCTCGCGTGCCTTTTGTGGATGTCTCGTCTGCTCGCGCGGTGGAGACGATTGGCTGTGACGCACGTGAAGCGGGCAAGCGCGTGTTTATCAGTGGCATGAGTGAGGAAATCGTGCAAATTTTGACTGGCCTGAATGCCGATCATTGTTTGGACGCAGACGCGCACTTCGATAAACGTATTGATGCCATTGAAGCAGCGGTCGGCTACGTGTTGGAACATAAAGGGGGCGGCTCAGATACACCGCAAGCGGCTCCCGCTTAGCGAACCCAAACTTCACTAAGCATAAATAGAAACTTACTTTTTGATCGCGGGGCCTTGGGCCCCGCGTTTTTTTGCGCCGCCATCAGCGTTAATGCTGCATTGCATATCAATCGACCGCCAACACCTCCTTAGACTAGCCGCTTCGAAAATCAGCGAGTATTGGACGATGAGTTTGTCAAAATTGTTTACAGAGCAAGATCGCCGACAGCCGCTTATTTCTCAAGGTTTTTACACTGTCCTTCGTAAATCAACAACTTAACGCAGGCACGTTAATTGCATCAGCTCCTTTGATAACCATTCACAAATATAAACCAAGGGCGCGCAGGCCCTAACCTTTGCGCGATCAGAGGAGGACACGATGCTAGCTTCAGCTTTAAAACGTGTAATAACGACAGGCTGTCTATTCGCCATGGCTTATTCCTTTCAAGCCGCAGCGGTTGTCTTTGACTTCAGTGACTTTTCCGACTTGAGCGATTTTCAGCTCAACGGCGATACCGCACTGCTGAACCCAGGCGGTACGGGCGTCACCGGACCAAATCCTGGCGACGGCCCTGTGCTGCGTTTAACAACCGGCACATCTACGCCAAGCGTAGGTACGTCTTTCCAGGCAGGTTCGGCGTTTCTCACCGATCCGATTAGTTTGCTAAATGAAGCTTCCTTCAGCACCAAATTTGATTTTCAGTTCACTGAACAAGGCGGACTTACACAAGCGGAAGGGAACGGCGCTGACGGTATTGTTTTTGTTGTGCAGACCGTTTCCAATACGGCGGGCACATCCGGTGCGGGCATTGGCTACGAAGGGCTGACGAATAGTCTCGGAATCGAATTCGACAACTGGAACAACTTCGGTAGCTTTGGTGATCCAAACGCTAATCATGTGGCCATTAATACGAACGGCGTATTCAGCCCGATAGGCCCGCTTACCGGCGACCTTAGTGCGCTGGGCCTAGATTTAGATGCTGGCGATATCTTAACTGCCTGGATCGACTACGACGGTATCACTGACGGCCTGGAAGTCCGCGTTGCAGCTGGAGGCGCTTCACGACCTGGCGCTGCGTTTTTATCGACAATCATCGACCTGGAAACAACATTGGGTAGCTCGTCAGCTTTTGTCGGCTTCACTTCCGCAACTGGTTCCGCATTCGCGAACCACGACATTCGAAACTGGACATTCCGCGATGACTTTAACCCCGTTGTTGATCCACCTCCAACAACGGGTATTCCTGAGCCAAGCACCTGGGCGCTGATCATGCTGGCGATGTTTGCGCTAGTACTGCACCGCCGACGCGCGCTTGCCAAAGCGAAAATCTGAATCGTAACGCGGAGACTATGAGAGCGACTGACGAATAAAGGCTCCAAGAAAGTCTAGTCAACTAAGCTCAACAAAATTGCGGCCGCAATAAACCTATTGCGGCCGCTGCGTTTCAGCTATGTTAGAACTCTCTTCTTTCCATTCGTTTATCTGTCCTTTACGCACACCACTTCCAAGCGATATTGCGCGTCGGACAATGAAATCGATATCCAAATGAATGCAGCTCAGAATTGGATAAATGGAGGCTGGAGTCGGAATCGAACCGGCGTACACGGCTTTGCAGGCCGCTGCATAACCACTCTGCCATCCAGCCCAGAGATTTAAGTGATGTAAATAAAAACCCGGAGCCTGCCGGGTTTTCGCCTTACCGAATGTGCGTGTTACTGTTCGGCAAAGAATTTGGAGCGGGAAACGAGACTCGAACTCGCGACCCCAACCTTGGCAAGGTTGTGCTCTACCAACTGAGCTATTCCCGCAGTCATAATCAGGCCGGCCATTTTAACCGTGAGAGCCTTCAAGTCAAGGTAAGTTACTCACAGTTTCCCCAGATAAATCAAGGGCGTAAGGTTTATTGTTACGCTTAAGCTTCGCGTAAATCCGGCCACGCAGCGCGCAAATACTGCACCATTGACCAGAGCGTTAGTACAGCAGCCACGTACAACAAGCCGTATCCCGGCAGTCGCAGTGATTGAAACTGGCTGGCGTGCTGCAAAATCAACAGAATGATGGCGGTCATTTGTGCGAATGTTTTGACCTTGCCGATATGGGAAACCGCCACTTTGCCCCGCACGCCAAGTTCTGCCATCCATTCACGCAACGCGGAAACCGTGATTTCTCGCCCAATGATAATGGCCACCGGAATCGCCAACCATAGGGACGGGTCAGCCTGCAGCAATATCACGAGCACTACCGCGACCATCAATTTATCGGCCACCGGATCTAAAAATGCACCCAGTTTGGAGGTTTGACCCAGCCGCCGCGCCAGATAGCCATCCGCCCAATCAGTCAGCGCCGCTAAACCGAAAACCACCGTGGCAGCAATAGGTGCCCATTTCGCGTTCATGTAAAACACAACCGCAAAACACGGAATCATTGCGATTCGAAACAAGGTTAGAGTATTTGGAATATTCATCGCGTGAAAATTCTATCCATGACTATGTAATTCATCATAAATTTTTTGCGCTAGCTCACGACTGATGCCTGGCGCGCGCCGTAAATCGTCTACACCTGCTCTGAGCACGCCTTGTAAGCCCCCGAAGTATCGCACCAGCTGTTGACGTCGCTTCGCGCCCACGCCAGGAATTTTTTCCAACGGCGAGGTGTTGCGTGACTTTGAACGGGCTTGGCGGTGCGCCGCGATTGCGAAGCGGTGCGCTTCATCTCTAATATGCTGAATCAGCAATAAGCCGGCAGTATCTTTGTGCAACACCATTTCTTTACCTTGGCGCGCCAGTATCAAAGTTTCTAAACCTGGTTTTCGCGTAGTCCCCTTCGCCACGCCAACCACGAGGATGTCGTTGATTTGTAATTCTTCGAGCACCGCCAAGGCTTTACCTACCTGCCCTTTGCCCCCGTCAATGAATAAAATGTCAGGAAACTGCGCATCTTCCTTTTTAATGCGCGTATAACGTCGCATCAGCGCTTGTTCCATGGCCGCGTAATCGTCACCCGCGGTCACGTCTTTGATATTAAAACGTCGATAGTCCGATTTTCGTGGGCCGTTTTCATCGAACACCACGCACGAGGCCACGGTCGACTCTCCCTGGGTATGCGAGATATCGAAACACTCCATGCGCCGCGGCATTTCTGGCAAACCCAGTTCGTCTTGCAGCGACTGCATGCGTTTCAATTGATCGCTGTTGGATGCCAAACGTTGTTGCACGGCGATGTCGGCGTTATGGGCAGCCATTTGTAACCACTTTGAGCGATCGCCGCGTGGGTTTGATTTGATTTCAACCTTAGACCCCAATTTTTCGCTCAGCGCGTCGTTTAACCAATCTGGATCAGCCAGGGTTTCCGACACCAAAATATTGCTTGGGATATCGCGATCGTGGGTGCCGGCTAAATAAAATTGCGGAATAAACGCTTCTAATATTTCCTGCGCCGAGCTGCCTTGCACGTGCGCAGGAAAAAATTCTTTGTTGCCCAGGTGCCGCCCGTTACGAACGAAAAACACTTGTACACAACCCACGTTACCCACCGCAGCGCAGGCGATAATATCGAAATCGCCTTTTTGATTCGCTACGTATTGCTCGGTCTGTAATTTTTGTAAGCGATCAATTTGATCGCGGTAATGCGCCGCCCGTTCGAACGCCAATTCGGCACTCGCTTTATCCATACTGGTGGTTAACGAATCAATAACTTTGTCGCTCTGCCCTTCCAAAAACATGAGTGCCCGTTCCACGTCTTGGGCATAATTTTGCTCGTCTACTAGGCCAACGCACGGTGCTGTGCAGCGTTGTATTTGGTATTGAAGGCACGGCCGATTGCGATTTTTGAAGTAACTGTCTTCACATTGGCGCAAT
>JBCCFA010000106.1:0-10775 GCA_039029975.1 Pseudomonadota bacterium | reverse complement strand
CCCGGTGATGTTAAAAGAATACTTAAATAAACCGGAGGCAACGCGCGATAAGTTCATTGGCGATTGGCTAGTCACCGGCGATGCGGGCCACATGGACGAAGACGGTTATTTCTGGTTTCACGGGCGAGCCGACGATGTGATCACCAGTTCTGGCTATCGCATTGGTCCCGGTGAAATTGAAGACGCCTTGCTCAAGCATGAGACGGTGCAAATGGCCGCCGCGATCGGGGTACCGGATCCGGTGAGAACGGAAGTTGTGAAGGCTTTTGTGATTCCGACCCCCGGTACTGTACCGAGCGACGATTTGGTCGAAGAGCTGCGGAACAATCTCCGAGAGCGCCTTGCCAAACACGAAGTACCAAAGATGATCGAGTTCGTCGATACCTTACCAATGACGACAACCGGAAAGATTATGCGTCGCGAACTTCGGGAAAGAGAAAAACAAAAAGCGCAGTCTTAGATCAGCGTGAGCCCGATATTCACGCCGTCTCCGCTGAGAACATCAAGCTAGTAAGGCGCGCGTCACTCAACGTTAGAACTATCTGCGCCTTGCTGCCGATTGGTGTCGGCTACCCGCGTGTAGGTTTGCCGCAGAACGACGATTTTTTTCCAGTCGGGTCGGTCTATTTTTATCGATACAGTGAGTTCTTGACCATTTACGGACGGTTCGAAGGTTTCGAAGATTTCGCCACGCGGTTCCGTGCGGGTTTCGGAAACGATCTTAGTTTTTTTGACATAAGATAGCGTCCGTCCGAGGTCGTTAGCGACAAGTTCGTCGCCGCTTGCGCTAAACACTCGGCCATAGGGATTCGGATTGATGTCTCTAACAAAACCGTCTTGATACCACACTTTAAAACCGCTCTCAGTTTCCGCGATAGCCAAGCGTTTATTGAATAATAAAGATTTGATGGAGCCCTTATTAGCGGCGTTTGCAACTTTTTTCCATTCTTTGTCTTCCGCGACGTGTTACCAGTAGCGCCGATAAGTATCGCCTCCTATTGGCTTATCGCCCGCTCGTTGTTGCGTTTCCGACGACCTTTTCTTTTTTTGATTGAACTTACCGACGTCTTTGAGTTGTGGTGCGGGATCATCGCTTCGAGTTTCGTCCAGCTGCCAAAACCCGCTGATATTAACTGCCGGTGCGGCTTGAATCAGAGGACTTATTAATAGCGCGAGCAGCAAAATTCCGCACAACCCGTTGTAATACCGTGTGTTAGTATCAGTTCTCATATCACCACGTTAAACCGATAGATAAGTCTTGCAGGAACAGCCGATTCGCCATGCGATAATCGACCAGGTTTGCTAGCTCAGCCAACAATTTCCCTAACACTCCAACCATAGCAAATATTCGGTACACCATGAAACACGTTAACGTTGATCAAGCCGTGGAGGCATTACCCTCCAGCGGTCTCACAATATTCCAGGGCGGAGCAGCCGAAGCGAAGGATTTTCATCAGAGCTTCGCCAATCAAGTCGAGCGCTTTGATAATCTGACCGTGTGTACAGGGTTTAGTTTCGGTAATTACGAATTTTTACAGCGCGGCTTGGGCGAACATATCTCCTTTCTCACTTGGCAAACGTCGCCTAAATTACGACATCATTTTAAAGAAAATGATCCGAAAAAAGTACGCTTTGTGCCGATTCGACTTGGTGACGTCCACCGAGTGATATCTGATACTGGAGAATTGAAACCAGATGCAGTCGTGATTCAGACGTCGCGCCCACTTGATGACGGTACGGTGAGCCTGGGCATCTCAGTGGGACCGAATTTGGATTTCATCCGCAGCGCAAGTCTGGTCATTGCAGAGATGAATTCGAATATGCCAGTCACTTATGGTGAATCGCGCGTGCCGCTCGACGATATCGATGTTGCCTATGAATCAGACACCCCCTTGTGTGAGTTTCACGCCCCCGGGGCATCAGCTGTCGATCGGGCAATCGTCGATTCAGTCATGTCGTTAATACCTGATGGCGCTTGGACTCAGGTTGGCATTGGTTCCGTACCGGAGCTTGTTATGGCCGAGCTCGCTAATTTGAAAGACATTAATCTCTTATCTGGATTGCTCACAGGGGGACTCCAGCAATTTGTCGAAAACGCGCCATATTCCCCAGAAGTTATCGCCGGGGAGCTCGCGGGCACTCGTGCGTTCTACGAATTCTGCCATCACAACGAACATATAAAAATGGCACCCACATCCTACACCCACGATGTCGCAAAAGTGGCAGCGCTGCCTAAATTCACCTCCGTTAATTCGGCCCTGGAAATCGATCTGATGGGGCAAAGCAACGGAGAAGCCTTGGGTTCCGTTCAAATCAGCGGCGTAGGCGGCGCGCTTGATTATACGGAGGCGGCGAATTGGTGTACCGACGGTATTTCTATAATTGCTTTGCCATCTTCGACGCACGATGGCAAACATTCGAAAATCGTCGCAAACTTGCCAACCGGGGGCGTTGTCACGGTACCGAGGTATTGCACCGATTACGTAGTCACAGAATATGGGATCGCTAAACTAAAGGGCAGGGATTTACATCGACGTGCTGAGGCATTGGTGGAAATTGCGCATCCTAATTTTCGGGATTCTTTGGCGGAGGCTATCAAATGATTAAAGTTGTCAGCGCGTTTAAACGAAACAAGAACCTGTCGGTTGCGGAGTTCCAAACTTATTGGCTTGAATCACATGCGCCGATTGTTGAGCAGTTACCAGGCGTATTGCGATATGTCCAAAATCATACGCGCGTTTCCGGCTACAAAAAGGGCGAACCAGCCGTAGATGGGGTCGCCGAATTGTGGTTTGAAAATACCAATGCGTTGCGAAAACTGATTGGATCAGCTGAGCTGGATGCTGTGAAAAACGATCATCCGAGGTTTATGGACATGAGCAATTACCACGAAGTTGTTACCGAGGACACCGTCATCAAAGATGGCTCGATCCCGATCAACGGCGTGAAGAATATCGAATTGGTGAGACGCAAGCGCGGAATGGCGGTTGATGAATTTCATCGATATTGGATCGAACATCACGGCCCTCTCGGCGCGTCAATTCCACAGATCCATCGCTACGTACAAAGTCATACACGCGCTTCCGCTTACCAGAATAATCAAGAACCGGATCTCGATGGCTTCGCGCTCACCTGGTTCGATGACACGCAGTCCATGCGAACTGCAGCTACCACCTCACAGTACGATGACACACGAGCAGATGAGGTTAACTTCGTTGAAGAGCCGCTAGATTTTGTGATTACTGATGAGCACATCATCATTGATTAATGCGAAAATACCTTGGCGCTAGACAAAGAACACGCTTATCGCTTGATTGATTCAACCGCTTCGGGGCGTCTAGCGCAGCTCGACGCGGAAGGTCAGGTTCACGCCATCCCTTTTGTTTTTGTAAGACAGGGTGACGCACTCTACTCACCGGTGGATGGCAAGCCCAAGCGTCATGCAAAACTGAGTCGCTTAGCTTGGATTAAGGCGGCACCCGCAGTAACGGTATTACTTGACCATTATGAAGACGACTGGTCGCGTCTATGGTGGCTGCGAATTTATGGTGACGCGACCGAAATTGGCGATAACGACCGGCAGTGGGACGCGATTACCCGGCTGCTGGGCAACAAGTACCCGCAGTATGCGCAGACACCGATGTTCAGTGGGACACCAACAATGATGCGTATATCGATCTCGCGCTGGAAACATTGGGCCGCCGCCTAAACGCAATTACAGGCGCGGTATCACCTCTTTGGCGAAATCGGCAGTGACTTCACGGATGTGTTCGAGAGGCGGTAACAAACTGATTTCTCCCAAGCCAATTGCTTCCGCCTCATGGATTTTTTCCACAATTTCCGAAGGTCCGCCAATTAGATGCGTGTTTTCGATGAGCTCGGGCGTGACGAAGCGTTTTTCCGCAGGCGGGCAATAGCTGCAGTGTCCTTCGTGTAGCACTTGATGCCATTTTTCTTTTGGCAGGTCGAAGTTTTCTACGTGGTCGCTGTAGTCTTCCCAAATATCTTTCATGTAATCAGGTACAACCGAATCATCTTTTGTGTAGCGCCAAATCTCATAAACGAAATGCACCGAGACTGCCACCCAAGATGCCGCTCTTTCGATAACCCGTTCGCTGGCTAAGGTTTCCCCAGCCCTAAGCACCACCGCATTGGTGAGCGTTGTGGTGTGAAAGTCTGACGGTAAAGCGCGCGAGATTTTATCAGCGCCTTGTTTAACCATGTCTAGGTGATATTCGAGCACGTCTTTTTGCTCGTTGAACAATGAGACGAGACCATCGCCGTACATGCCAGCCGTTTTGAGGGCCAGCGGACCGTTACCGGCGACATAGATCGGGATGGGATCTTCGATATTGCGAAAATTATCTCCATGATTTTGCCAGACGATTTCGGTCGTTTTGCCGTTGTATTCATAATCAACGGGTTCACCATTCAACATGGCCCTGACAACGCGCAAGTACTCTCGAAAGTCTTTAATCCCCATGGGATCCTGGCCCATGACACGCATTGCGGTATGACCAGTACCGATGCCTAAAAAGATTCGGCCTGGGGCTAAAACATTAATGGACGAAATAGAGTGCGCGGTGGTTGGCGCTATCCGTGTACCGGGAATGGCAACGCCGGTACCGATACGAATCTTCGACGTATTTAATGCAGCCGCGGCCATGGTTGCGTAGCAATCTGACCACATCATTTGCGTGTCCGGTACCCACGCGGCGTCGTAGCCCATATCTTCTAGATCTTTAATCAGTTGCCAGTCGCCGATCCGAGTCTGTATGTGTGCGCTGAATTTCATTGGTGAATCTCCCGTGTGTTATCTAACCCGGCGGCCGCCGCCAAGGTTGTTAGGATCAAAATCCTTCGTATTTAGCGAGTCAACGTTGACCAAGGTCAACGATTGAAAAGTAGTGCAACGTTCTTTTTGAATATCGATCATAGAAGTCGCATCAATTATTGGTGCATCCGATGCTTTGTTCTTGGTGATATGGGACAGAGGATGCGCTGCGCCGTTGATCGCCAGTTTCCAAAACTGTTGGTTGCGATCGTAGATCTTCACCAAGGCCGGATGATAGGTTTGCGCATCGACGTAAATCATCCGTTTCGCAACCGGGTATTTGTCGTTCTTGGTCGTCGCTTCTACGATGTAGGTACGTCGAACTTGCCAGGTCACATTGGGAAAACAATGTCCGCGGCCGTCAAAGTGCACGAAGCGGTAGTCGTGATGCTTGGCCTTGGTTTCTGTCACGACAATTTGGTCGTAACGATACATAGGTAGCAACAGAAAACTTTCACCCAGATATTTCCATGTCACATCGCGAATTCGGCCGCTATAGCCCATGAAATCGTCGGCGAAATAGTCACTACCGAACATGGTTTCATTAGTGTTGAAGGCGGCAAGATTTTGTGAGCGCGCAAGTTGGGGAATGTAAACCCAGCCGCGACGTTCGTTAGTGTCATCACGCGGGATGAAAGCAAGCACTTCAACGTCTTTTAGATCCGCCCCCTGCAAGCCTCGCATGTAAAATGCGCCGAATGTGTTTTGAATATTGTCATTCACGCTTGGTAGCGGAGGCACGACATGACGATGCATAAATCGCATCATAGAAGCTTCAAATTCGACACTGCGCACCGCATTATCGGTTTTCATGTCCCGTAACTGCATGTGCATTTCCGGGATGTGCGCGCTGTCTCCGTTGTACATAAGGCGCATATTCCAAGCAATGCGTTCTCCTGCTCTTGGGTCATCGCGTTTTGGCGAGCCGACGAAAGGGCGGCCGGCCACATAATTGAGCAGTTTCCCCGAATCCCCCAGGGCCGTTTTTCCGCCATATTGAGCAGTCGCTTGTCGGTAGGCGGGATGGGGACGGTAGGAGGTAATATCGCCCACTCGGATAGAGGTCCACGCCTGCGCAACCAGATTAGCGAGGTCGGGATCGAGGACAAACTGGAAATCACCGACATTGTTCGCACTGATGGTAGTGCCAGGCGGCGGGCTTAACTCTCGTAGTTGCTCAGATTCGACGTCAAACTCGTCGGCAAACACCGACAACCAGGCGGCACAGCACAAGCCACCAACGAGGGAATTAAAATGCGTTCGTCGTGCTGGCAAAGCGCTGCCCAATACTGTCATGCAGTATGACCGTTTGCGGTAAACGCGGAGGCGGTCCGCCGCATCTTAGGCGGCCCAGTCTATTTTGCCGGTAACCTCTCGCGCTTGTAACACAGGCATGACTTCCTTAGCGAACAACTGCATGCTGCGCTCCGCTTCTGCCCAGGGCATGCCCGCATAGCTAAACACGCCAACATAAGTTTCTGCGCCAACCCGATCTGCATTTTTCAGAATCGTTTCGGCGCACATCTCTGGCGTTCCCCACGTTTGCAAACTCATGAAGTACTCCACCGCACCATCTACACCGCCGCGTTGAATTTTTTCAGCAAATTGTCCGTAGTATTCGTAACCTTTTTGACCCTTAAGGTGGTCTTCGTGAAAACGATAGTGATCCAGCACCGTTTGCCAATAACCGCCGATGTATTTTTTGGCCATTTCATAAGCGCGGTCTTTGTTTTCGTCGCAAAACGTCCAACCGCCGATGACTGGTGCGGGTGGCGCGTGGCCGTTGATTTGTTCAAACGCGTCGTTATATTCGATAAGTTCCGCTTCAACTTGGTCCCATGGCTTCTGCGGGATGATTAAGATGCCGAGGCCAAGTTCGGCCATAATTTTTACCGATTCAGGTGACACTGCCGCAGCGTAAGAACGGCCTTTGAAGCTCTTGAAGGGGGCTGGTCGGATATCTGCATGCGGTTGCTGAACGAATTCACCTTGGAATTCGCAATAGCCTTGCTCCAGGCCCTCAAGCACGCACTTTGCCGATTCTACGAAGCGCGGTCGCGAATCTTCCATATCCTGCCGAAATCGATCAAATTCAACGCGACCAGCGCCGCGGCCTAAACCAAGTATCAGGCGGCCATTGGATAAATGCTCAAGCATGGCGATTTGTTCGGCGACGCGCATAGGATCATGCCAAGGCAAGACGACGACCATCGTGCCCAGTTTTATTTTTTGCGTGCGGCCCGCCATGTAGGTGAGAAACTGCAGTGGATCGGGACACATCGTGTAGTCCGTGAAATGATGTTCCACCGACCACACCGATTCAAATCCTAAGGGTTCCGCAAGTTCTGCTAAGCGAACATCGTTGTTGTAAACATCCATATCCGTGGTGTGTTTATCCGGGTTTTGAAATATCGCGGCCATACCTACGTGCATTACATTATCCTCAGCAAAACTATTAACGGAGCTAAAATGCTATTAAATATCTGATTTTGTGTCGACTTGGGCAAATTCTCAGCTCATCGCGAAGTCTAATTTCAAATCAAGCCTTAGTCACCTGGAAGCGCCATAATTTATTGAAAAGTAAAGCTTAATGGGTGTTGTAAAAAATCTTTAAACCGTTAATCTGAGTGCTTTGCGGCCTTCCGTTGCACTGCACAAAATGATATTTCTGTGTACACTTAGTGGGGTCAAACATAAAGCAGCATCTATTCATTTAAAGCTCAAGAAGACTAAGAAATGCTCTATCACTTGCATGAGATGGCTCACGCGGCAATTGCTCCCATGCGGGTATTCGTCAATACCCATCGCATGTATTTAGAAAGTCCGTGGAATTTTGCGCGGGACAGCCTACCTTCGAAGTTAACCTTGGCCTCTTATGAGGTCTTTGAACGTTGCACCCGTCATTATTCAAAACCAAAGTTTGGCATCGAAGCAGTCAACGTCCGAGGATATCAAGCCGCCATAAAAGAAAAAACTACCTTGCGTAAGCCGTTTTGTCAGCTCAAGCATTTCAGCAAGAATTGGCCGGCAGAATCTCCCGAGATAAACCAGCCTCGCGTGCTACTGGTCGCGCCATTATCGGGGCACTATGCCACTTTGCTCCGAGGCACGGTTCGGGCTTTGCTTGAAGATCATGATGTCTATATTACAGATTGGCGAGACGCGCGCGATGTACCCCTAACCGACGGCGGTTTCGACTTAGAAGACTACATCGATTACATCATCGAATTCTTGCGTCACTTGGGCCCAAATACGCATGTCATTGCCGTGTGCCAACCAGGGCCGGCGGTACTAGCGGCAAGCGCGTTGCTTGCCGAAGATGACGACCCTGCGACGCCCGCCAGTATGACTTTAATGGGTAGTCCTATCGATACGCGCCTTAGCCCGACGGAACCGAACCATCTCGCAACCAGTAAATCGCTATCGTGGTTCGAAGAAAATGTGATTATGCCAGTGCCGTTTCCCCATCCCGGCGTGATGCGTCGCGTCTATCCTGGGTTTCTGCAGCTCACCGGATTTATGACCATGAATTTAGATCGGCATTTAGACGCGCATCAGAAACTGTATAACGATTTGGTGGTGGGCGATGGAGACTCGATCGCGCAACACCGTAAATTCTATGACGAATATTTAGCCGTAATGGATCTGACAGCGGAATATTATTTGCAAACTATCGACGTTGTGTTTCAGCAGCATGCCTTACCCGAAGGAAAGATGATGTATCGCGGCCGTGTTGTTCAACCGGCGGCAATCACATCCACCGGTCTAATGACCGTGGAGGGCGAGAAAGACGATATTTCAGGTGTGGGTCAAACGCAGGCGGCCCACGTGCTTTGTTCTGGCATTCCGGATGCAGATAAGGTCACTCATGTGCAAGCCGATGTGGGGCATTACGGGGTTTTCAATGGCTCAAGATGGCGCGCAGAGATCGCGCCGCGCATCAGAGATTTCATCCGGTCTCAAGATCGGCGCTAGTTTTCGCGCCAAAATCCGTAACTGACTGCGGTTATTTCGCCGCGATCATTTCTACTTCGATTAACCACTCCGGCATAATGAGCTTAGGGACGTAGATGGCCGTTGAAGCGGGTAGCGGCACGTCCTGCAAATATCGATTCCTCACAGCAGCGTAGGCCGGATAAATATCGTCGGAAACGACGTATGCGGTTAGCTTGACGATATTCGCAACCGTCATCTCGGCTGCTTCCAGAATTGCGACGAGGTTTCGCCAAACTTGTTCAGATTGTTCGGCAGGGTCCGGCGATGTAGTGCCGTCAGGGGCAGCGCCTACTTGTCCAGCTATGTGCAGCACTTCCGCGTTCGCGGGAATGATCACGGCATGATGGTAAGCGTTGTTGAAGGGCGGCATGATGCCACTTGGATTAAATTTTCTCACCACTTGTTTACCTCGCAAATAAATGTTTCTGAGATGGGTTCGATTTTTGGCCTGTGCTACGGTTTTTTATCGTAAACCGTTGTCATCCGGATTGGGCGTTCAACGGCAGGTGCTTCTACGGTCCATTCAATCACTAGGGTATCCGCTTCTTGAAATGGATCGAAACGTTCTGTGATCTTGCCCACGTCAGTACGGGTTTCAATGAATAAAATTTGATTATCTACATAGCTCAACGATTCACCGATATCGTCCTTGCTTAACCCAGCACCACTCGCAGAGTAGACGCGGCCGTGAGGATTGGGGGTTAGTAAACGCTTAATGTTTTTATCGTAGGAGACCGCGAGTTTTCGCGAAAAATATAACTTGATGGTTTCCGCGGCAATCATCGTCCGCATCAGTTTTGGAATAACGGCAGTTGCGGCTCGACCACGGCGGTCATCCCATTCTCGATTGCGACCGAAAATATCTGGTCTGGAACTTCGTTCTTGTTTTTCTTCCTCGCGCTGGTTGATGATTTCTTGATTCTCGCGACGTACCTGTTCCATCACTTTTTGCAAATCGTCGGAGCGTTTTTTATTCAGAATCCAAGCTCCATTGTAAGCTTCATTTGCTTGTGCAGCGGCCACGGAAATTAGCCAGCAGCAACAGAGTGCAACGAGCAGTTTCGCAATCGTTGTGAGCCCCAGTCTATTTTTTCGCATCATGACAAGAATTCTACTCGAAATGAATGATTAATATTAACTACGGTGGGCTGAATGGCATTTAAACGTTTGATATGTCGACGTTTCGCTTAGGTCTTGTGCACCGAACCATACGAGGTGTAGTGTTGTTGAATCGAAAGGAGGATACAAAATGTCGGACCGCTACGCTGAACTCGCAAGCTTGGAACAAGATTTTTTGGCCGCGTTTAACGCCGCCGACGTTGACCGCATCATGGCGTTTTTTACCGAGGACGCAGTTTACGGCGAAGTGCACGGCAAAGAACGAGGAAATCTCGAAGCGATTCGCAAGTCGTTCGATAAATTATTTAGCGGGCAGTTTGGTGAGGTAAAATTCGAACCAAGCGATACGTTTATTGATATAAAAAATGACGCCGTCATGAGCGGCTGGCATTTGCATTTATCTTTGGATGGCCAGAGAGTTGCTCTGGAAGGTTTGGATTTACTATATTTTCGCGGTGATAAAATCTACAAAAAGCTAACCTATGGGAAAGCGCAGGCGCCGCTCTATGTTGGCGCTTGACTGCTTGCGCACTCTTCTAAAAGTATCAGAGAACGTCTATTAAAAATGACGCCCAAAATACTAATTCTCGCTTTTATCGCCATTTGCCTGACGTTCTTACTGGGTGCGGGCGCTATGGGTTTGTGGTTGAACCTATAATTTCGCGCGCTGCGGTGACGACATGTAGCCGGCGTTGGACGTGTCTCAAAACGAGCGCGGCAGATCTAATACCTTCTCAGCAATAAAGTTGAAAATCATTTCGCGACTGACCGGTGCAATTCGCGGAATCATCATTTCACGAAAGTAGCGTTCAACGTGGTATTCCTT
>JBCCFA010000105.1:0-10789 GCA_039029975.1 Pseudomonadota bacterium | reverse complement strand
GCGGCGCTTCGCCATTCGGTCGCGTATTTTACAACGAGCAATGGCTTTACTTCAAGGCTGGTCCGCCCATTTGTTCAGCAAAAGGGCATCATAAATAACTGATATTATTATGAATAAAAAAATAAACTAGAAAATTTCTACGGGCGCTTTTCGGTGATTTCAGGACCAATTCGTGGCGCTCGGCAAGCGGGTGCGCGGCGCTTTATTTTAGCGCCTCGTGCCGATTGTGGAATTTGTTAACATACTCGGCCGCATCTAACGATTGTGCGCAAAGCGAACACAAGAATGGGAGAAACTATGTCGTTTTTAGCGAATGAATCCATGCAAAAAAACTTTGTTAATGGGCTTAATAACAACGAAGCGTTTGCAACTCAGGCTCACATGTTTGATGGATCTGTGTTGTTGGAAGTTGATTCAGATCAATTGTGGTTAAAGATCTATAAGGGCCGGGTGATTGATCATCAAAACAGCGTGCCTGCTTTTGGTTATACGTTTAAGTTTTCAGGACCGGAAGCGCACTGGAAGTACTTATTGGATGGTACGAAATTATGGGCCGATCTAACGTTTCCGGGTAAGCGCTATTTCGATGATGATCCAAAGCTAGCGCGCTTAGGCGAAATGTCGGTCGATATTGCCACCGAAGGTAACTTACTTGAAGCGGGTCGCCTTACCGAGGCGATGTTCGAAATGGCCTACACCTTGCGTGATGTGGCTGCGAAGTAGAGGAGCAAAAGATGTCTACACCTGAAGAAATTGTTGGTCATTATGTCAATGTGAAGGGCACGCGAACCTTCTACGATGAAATTGGGCCGGCCGACGGCAAGCCGTTGGTTTGCATCCATACTGCGGGCGCCAGTTCACTGGAATATCATTATATTTTGCCGCTCTATGCGGCACACGGTTTTCATGCGTACGCCTTGGATTTGCCCGGCCATTCACGTTCTTATCCTGTTAAGTGGCAACAGCATCGCAAAATCCACGATCACGCTGAATTCGTTTACGCATTTGTACAAGCGCTTGGTTTAGAAAACCCGGTGATCACGGGTTGCTCAATTGGCGGCGATATCACATTTGATTATGCGGTGAATCACTCAAATGAGATGGCTGCAGGCATGCCCATGGAAGGTTTGGGACGCTCACCAACATTCCCGCTACCGAGTAGTCTCGTTCATCCGTCATGGGGACCCGGTTGGCAAGATCAAATGGAGCGCGCCGCGGTCGAATCTTTGAATCGCGAGTGCTCGGAAGAACTCATTCAAGAGCTACGCTGGCAACACAAGAACGCCCAAGTCAGCGCGGTTGGCGATTTAGAGGGTTGGGCTCAGCACGACGTATTTTCGGATCTTGGCAAAGTGGAGTGCCCCATGTTGGTGGTTCGCGGAGAGCATGACTTTTGGGTACCGAAGGAGCTCATTGACGAATCTGCTGCGGCGATCCCTAAAGGGGAGGCGGTGCATTTGCCCAGAATTGGCCACTACCCAATGTTTGAAGCCCCGCAGTTGATTGCCGATATGACCGCGGAATTCTGTCAGCGCCACGGCGTGATGTAGCTAGTCAGCGTTATTCAAAATGGCGAAGTTTTGAGCTCGCCGAGATTCGTCCGGATCTCGGCGATGCTCAAACTGATCAATGTGTTCAAGATAGGCATGCGGAAAATCGCACTGCTCTGCGCCGGTGCGGACGAATCCGTGATACCAATCATAGGGGATTAGCGTCTCGTTAATGTGGCTATCCACGGCGAGATAGGCGAAGACTTCTTCGTCACCTTTGAGTTTGCTCGCCCCTAAATCCAGAGTCGCCAACGATAAAGCCACGTTGCGATAACCTTTCCCAACGCCTTCGATTTCATCAAGCGTCTGCTTATCCTGGGCAGAAAAGGCATACACAAAACCATACGCGACTTCCCCAGGTGCGGAGATTAAGTTGCACTTACCCGAATCGTCGCTCCCAAGTTTGTGAAACCGCAGACCCCAATCCGGTAGACGGACCACGCCGAGGGTTGCCTGAATATCAACGCGCGCTGAGATACGGCCGCGATGCAAATTTGAACCGTATGCGAGATTTAGAATGTAGTTATCGCTCGGCATCCGATGCGGTTGGTTACTCAACGTAATTTTTGAGATGCGATGAGTCGTATTTTAGCGGCCGAGCTCGTCCGGCACAGGAGGCATTTCGTCAAACTTGTCAATTGCCGGATCGAGTTTGTCCCAATGATTAGCACGCGACGCAAAAATATCCATGGTGGGTTGGTGTTGATTAGGCTCATCCAAACTTCCGGCGTGAAGGAAAATCAACTTCGGTCTATGCGGCTCAAGTATCGTCACTGGCGAGCCGCACTCGCCACAAAAACCGCGTTCGACGGTGTTGCCTGCATCGGATTGTTTAACATAGTAGGTGGGTCGCCCCGTCATTTCGAAACCATCTTGCCACACAATAACGAACGATCCATAGCCACTACCGCTCGCATGCTGGCAGTCCCTACAATGACAATTCAATGCGAGTATGGGTTCCGACTGAAACGCGTACCGGATAGCGCCGCAGGCGCACCCGCCGGTAACTGTTGCCGCTTCGTTCATAGTTTATTACCTTGTGTGGTCATTCGCGGACCGTCTATGTGATGGAGCATAGACGTTATTTTAATTCACAACGAGAGCCGCAAGAAGCTTTTATTTGCAAAGTGATATTTTGAACGCGGATAAAGTTTGATGTAAATCAAATGGTGAAAAATGACAGGAAGCGTCGCCGATTCGTCTAGCGCGGATGGTCGGTATTGTCGGCCTGGTGATATTGGATTTTGATGTAACTGTGCGCGAATTTACTTCGAGAGCAGACAGAAACTAAAGGGCAGGCGAGAACTCATCACGATATGCAATGGGGGAAAATAGGCCAGCCGTGCGTGCGTTATCGATTGCTTTCTCTCAAGTAACCATCTCTTGATAAAAATATGTTCTCGCCGCGACGCCACTCAGTATCAAAACCATTAGAGCCGTTGTAAAAGCTGCGGGCACACCCTGGGCGAAAACGGTCGTGCAGTTCGATAATGATACTTCGCACGCTATTAATCCATTCGGCAGTATCGTTGAAAACCTCTTTTTCGGCGCCCTCGATATCTATTTTAAAAATATCGATTGCATTTAAGTCATAAGCTGCCATAAGGTCAGGGACACAAAGCGATGGGATTTTATGCGTGGGTGAATATGCGGCACCTGCAGATAGGTCATCACGTTGAGTTCGAAATGCCCAATGTCCACTACCGGGGTCAACCAGATCAATTTCACCGGATTGATCCCACACCGCCGCTTGAATGGGGATGATATTAGGATAAGGGCCGGAATTTTTAACAAGCAATTGGTAATTACTGGGTTCTGGCTCCAGCGCTAGAATTTTCGCGTTTGGGTATTTGCTTGCGAAGTAGATTGCGGTCAGGCCGATATTAGCCCCCGCGTCGACGATCACGGCCGGTCTGGAGTGAACCCTAAAATTGTATTCCCGGTTCACAAAAATTTGATGAAAGGTCGGTACATCGGTGCTGTGGTTTCGCAAGACAAACGGATGTACCGCGTGCTCATGTCGGAGGACTACTTCGCTAGGTGCACGGCTGCCATTCGGGTGCCAGTATAGTTGCAGTTTGGCGTCAGGCTTTTGGTTGGTGTCCATCGGCGTGCGCTACGATCAGTCTTAGTACTTCGCCGTTTTCAGCGTTGCGTCGGTGATGACCGTGGCGAAAACTATTTCAACAATCATCACAGTCAATTTCGCGATTCAAACTACTTAAGAGGGTTTCATTAACAAGATAGGGATTTGACGATTGCCGGCACGCTTTTTGTAACTGGCGTAACCACGGTAGACCTGCACCGCGTTGGCCCATAGTCGATCGTATTCGTCACCGGGCTCAATTTCTGTTGCCGTGTAGCGGCCTTCATGTCCATCGAACCGTAATGTGGCCTCAGGGTTTTTGCGTAGATTGTGATACCAAGCGGGATGATGTGTTTGACCCCAATTTGATGCAACTAGCGCGATATTCTCTCCATCGGGAATGCCGTTGGTTGGTATTGTTCGCTCTACACCGCTTTTCGCACCGGTCGATGTTAGCGTGACACAAGGAATACCGTTCACAAATTGTGGTAGCGATACCTTCCCTCCTGTTAATTTCATTATTGGTCGGTCCATATAATGCAGCATTTTCGAGAACACGTAGGCGCCGAGCGCGGAGGAGGGGATAAACTGCAAAAAACGTTGCAACGCGTTTTGACGGACCTTCAGTTCAGCCATAAGGGGCTCCAATTTATTCGTTTACCTGCTTATTATACAAATACCAATCATCGAGTATGAAAATCGACGAGCGGTCGTGATTACGATTTCATCGAGATAACGTGGTAGTCAGTGTGAAAAGCACTTAGGTTTGTCGATGATGAACATTCGCAAAACACAATATACAGAGAGTTAACCTATGCCAAGACTAGAACCGCTCCCCCGACCTGAGCTAGCTAAATATGACGGGATGTTTAGCCAGCTCGAAGAGTTTTTTGGTTTTTTACCGAATGATTATCTTACGATGGGCCGCAAACCAAAAATACTCGAAGCATTGGCTCAGTTAACTGAGGCATGTCTATTCGAACCCGGTAAAACAGACATGGTGTTGCGCTTATTAGTTACCTACATCGCGTCGCGAGCCGCGGGCTGCATGTACTGCACATCGCATTGCGCAATACTGGCACAAAAGCACGGCCTGCCTATGGAAAAGATTGAAGCAATCAACGACTACGCCACGCACCCTCTGTTTACTGAAGCAGAGCGTGCGGCGCTAAAAGTGGCGGACGGGGCGAATAAGATCCCTAATGCGGTTAGCGATGAGGATTTTGCCGGATTGCGAAAATACTACGACGATGAAGCAATCGCTGAGATTGTCGGCGTCATTGCCATGATGTCTTTCTATAACAAGTGGAATGATACATTGGCGACTACCGCAGAAACCCCTCCCAGAGAAATGGCCGAATCCAATTTATCTTGGTGGGCGGTGGGTAAGCACGGGTAGTAAGCAAAGCTAGATCGTTGACGTGATTTTCTCCACGGCAGCCGCCGGCGGCAGCGCGTCGTGGTTGCTTTGAATGCTGTCCACATAGCGTTGGAACGCCGGTTTATTGGTTGTGCCGCTAACAATCGACCGCCACTCCTCCGGGGAAACGAGTGCTCGCTCAAGCCAACCAAGGCTTAGCGGAGAAGACTCTATGGATGGGATACTTAAACCGGGTCTCGCCAAGCGTTCATTCGTTAATCAAATACATGCGGGCAGCCGCCGTAACGATTGAACTCATCGTCCCAGCGTCGCACGTCGTTGGCGCGACGCCATCGCGAATGAAAAAATTCCATCAAACAGGGGCCGCTATTAAGTTCAACGATAAAGGTATCGAATTCTCTGACTTTGGCGTAGGGCGGGTATTTGGCGGCTCGCCCCCACGTTAAGCCGCCGCGTCGCTCGGCATACTTGTACCAAAACGCTTCAGGGCCTAACCATTTCTTGCTTAATGCATCCCACGCTTGATATTCATGGTTCTGTGATTTCTGGACCTGACCATCTTTGAAATTCACATCCTCAGTGGGACTTTCAGCCGAGCCTACACCGGTTAGCAGGGCTAAGAATAAAGTCGCTATAAACGTTTGCAAGTTTCTTTGCATATTCATGTTTTATTCGGAATATTTGGCGCAAAACAACTTTACCGTATCATCACGTATAACTGTAGGTTCGGCATCTCAATGCGCTGCAGCTGGCAGGTATCAGTTAACGTGTAGATAGAAAAATACTATATAAAGTATAAATAATTATCATTTTAACTATTTAATTGAGGGTTCCATAATAGGCCCCATAATTCATCTAGTTAATGCGAGGTACTAAAAATGACCGAGATTGATATTGGCATCAAGCCAACTGACCGTGTAGAGATTGCAGAGGGGTTAAAGAAACTGCTCGCAGACTCTTACATCCTTTACTTGCAAACGCATAATTTCCATTGGAACGTGACGGGTGCCCAATTCCGCGAATTACATCTAATGTTTGAAGAGCACTATACGGAGTTAGCAACCGCTGTAGATGAAATCGCTGAACGTATCCGCACGCTGGATGTGGCCGCACCGGGCACTTATAAGGAATTTGTGCAATTGAGTTCTATTGATGAGGTGGAAGGTGTGCCGACTTCAGCGGACATGGTCGATTTGTTAACCAAAGGCCATGAGCAAGTGGTTAGGACGTCGCGTGAAGTGCTCAAGGTTGCTCAGCAAGGTGACGACGAATCAACCGCTTCTTTAGTTTCCGATCGTATGCGGATCCACGAAAAAACTGCATGGATGCTACGTGCAACAAGGAAGTAGTGGAATTTGTCACAAAGACGCAAGCTATCGCTCGTGGTAGTGTGGGGCTAAGCTAATTTGTCGCTTGAAAGAATTTTTGCGTGGGTAAGTTTGAGGTTTTTGCACGCATGGTACCGAACTGAATCAAAGGCAAGCTAACGCAGCGATTCCTTCGCGCAAGCCATTATGCGAAGAGATCGCTGCGGTTTTTGGTAGGCAGCACCTTACCTTTGGGATTTACTACAGGGCACCTTCATAGAGATCGAGTTGCGGCGGTCCAAGATAAATCTCTCTATGAGTCCCCGCGTTAGCGTGCGCCTTTCTGAACGCTTCAGATTTTGTCCATGCTTCAAAGGCATTCCTAGATTCCCAAGTGGAATGCGACGCAAACTCCGTATAATCGTCATGCGTTTCGCCACGCAACAAATGAAAGCGCTTGAAACCAGGTGCGGTATCGAGAAAAGTATCGCGTCCTTTCCATATATCTACAAAAGTCTGTTCACATCCAAGTTTAATTTTGAATCGATTCATTGCGATAAACATCGTAATCCTCGCACTCCCAAAGTTCTAAAATTATCTTAATAGTATGGCTTAATCGAACGATCGTCGCCATGTATTCGCGGCAGTTCCGACCGCTTTTCTCAGCAGATTTGAGTGGATATCGCCCGACATATTTAACTTGACATCAGCGTCGCGTGGGCATAGCGACCCGTCACAACAGTAAGAAAAGATTTTTTCGCGAACTTTCTGTCAGGTAAAGCTTTCAACCATTCGAGTTTGCCTTGGACTCCCGTTTTTGAACTGGTAACGAGGCACCTTACTCGTAAAACTGGACATAGAATTTCACGGGCCCCTTGGGCGCTACTTCGTGAAGTATTGTCGGCTCTACCACACCAGGAAATTCCGGATTTAAAATATTTGTTTCTAGTTCGGGCTCATTAATCGTATAGAGGAGTGAACCTTCCATGATTATTATCTTTGCCCACACCCCTTCCTTAGTTTGATGTGCTTTCAACAATCCTTTGGGTATATTCTGCTCATCGAATTCTGGCGTCTTCTTGGTTTCGCGCACATTTGACGGAAGCGTTTTCACGAGGCTTCCTCAATCGTTATCTCAATCAGCACACCTTTCATCCACTCGGGTAACCAAGTGGGTACAGTTGGTCGGAGTTTTGCGAAGATATCATCTCTGTACTGTCTGTCGTTCGTTATTGCGACGGCATGTCCTTGGAGCTGGGTGCCCTGAAGAAAAAGTTCGACATTGTTACCGGCTCCACGAAAAGCCCGCCACCAGCGGCCATCTGCGCCAACGTAAATAACGGTCTCCTTTTTTAGGTAATTCACCGGAATCGTATTGCCGGTAGGGAGCGTTAATAGCATAACGTGTTTTGCCCGTTCCCCTGTTGGCTCAGCGCGAAGCTCGGCGGTTACGTTGGGGTTAACGATGTAAACGTAGTAGAGACACATACCGGCAAACAACAGCGCCGATATAATGACTACAGCAATAATGATCTTTCCTAACCAAACCATGGTGAACCTCTGTGAATCTTAGGGCTAATGCCCGAGCCGCCTGACGCCAAGTAGGTAAACAGAATAAAAGAAAAGGGCTAGTTATAAAAATGGAGGCTCGGAATCCCGCTTATCGAGGACGTTATAAAGGTTCTCGCTGTTCGGATAGAGAAAATGTGTAGGCTGAGGAAAACACAGCGTTCTATAGAATTTTGACGAGTTCTTTGAAATAACTATCATGACGTTGCCGCCGCTCAACCAGCGTTGCGAAGATGCTTACGCGCATGTCATTCCGCTTTCCGTGCAACTATACGCACGCCGCCGAGCTTGTTCTCCGTGAAGCAGTTAACATAGTGACTATACGCATCGTCGTATTCTACAAAGCGTGATTCGCCGAATTTCGCGACGGTGGTGTCCCGTAACGAACGGTACATTTCCAATCGTTCATTAAGGATATTCTTCCATTGGGCAGATAAGTCATCTTGCCTTATCACTAGGCACCCGTTTTCTTCGAACAGCGCGGCGTAAACGTTAGGCGCGAGGATATTTACGGCGTGCATTTCTGCAGCCAGACGCTGCTCAGCTGCGAAGCCAAGCGCGGAATTGATAACAATATCGGTAAAGGCGACGATTCCGCCCGGCTTAAGAACACGAACGCATTCCGAGATGAGGGCGCTTTTGTCAGGAATGTGCAACCACGCCTCTTGGCTTATTACGAAGTCGTAGCGTGAGTTAGGCAACGGCATTGCAGTGGCGTCTCCGTGTACAAAGTTCACTAAATGTTGAAGCTTAACTCGCTCGGTCAATCGTTTTGCTCCCTCGACGCGACTGCTTGTGAAATCCAAACCGGTTACCCGACACTGTCGTTTATGGGCAAGCCATCGTGCCGGACCCCCCATGCCGCTGCATACGTCCAGCACGTAGTGCTGACTACCAATTCCGGAGGCATCTGCCAGGGCATCGAGTATTTCCGTGCCTCCGTAATGATCCTGATCGAAATCCTTCAGATCGGCTTGAGTTAGCGCGTGCATCGATGCGCCTTGCGCCGCGGCTTTTGTCAGAATTGCGTCCTCGTTAATAGGGTGGGTGTCGTAAAAATTGATAACGCCAGATTTCTGTTCTTCACTCATTTTGTCGTCTCAGGCATTTCGCGTAACAATTGGCAGCACGCATAAAATATACTTTTGGTAGCTGCTTTGTTTCGTCTAGCAGTTTGGTCAGCCAGTGGTTTGGGAAGCAGCTAGTGAACTGGTGCTGGGATTTTAAAGCAGGCTATGCGAACTCCACTCAATGTTATAGAACATCCCAAGCATATTTTGATCCAAATCGGTGTAGTGTCTGCAGATAATAAGGTATCTGCGTTAGCGCTTAGGCAGGTGGCGAGCCGCGCACCGAGTCTGCTTGCGGAAACCTCACCAATCAAATGGTGTCCACGTGCGCCACGCGTTTCAGCGCGTTTCTGGCAACCATAATATGGAATGGCATTATGCTATTGAGATACGCTCTGCCACCTAAATTGTGTGGATGTACCCATGTCGCAAGCGAGACGACGCCTCCGTTAAGCATGACAGAGATGCGGAAGTTCAGATGTTTGTCGTCAAAGCCCGCGATCAGCTCATCTTGATTTTCATACTCTACTGGGAATGGACCAATTTTATCCGCTGCCGGCGGACCATCATTGGATAAACCGAAAGGGATTGTGATAACTCGCCGTAGTACGAGCAGTGCGCGAACCCAACCTGGAAAATTAGTAATGATTTCTGCAGCACTCCGGGGCTTGACATTCGCTTTCACTGCGTAACAATCGAGAAAATCTCCACTTGATACTCGGTCACGTAGAACGCTCGAATGAGGAAGCTCCGTTGCGATGACTTTTATGCTCGACACGGTTCTAGCTTTTTAACGAGGCGTTAAAGCGTTCCGTTTAGCTTGAAGAACACCTTCACGCGCGAACGCTACCCGTTTTTGATTACAACAGTATTAGCGAATTTGTCATGCCATCCTTGTTTTCTTTTATCCCACGCGACCCAAAAAAAACCTAGAGATAAAACAATTAGTGATGGAAAGTATCCGAAGTAGCGTATGAGTAATTTAGTGGTGGACGCTTTTTCAAAGCTATCGGCGTCGACAATTTTCAACCGCAGAGCCATCTTTCCAGGTGTCGCAGATTTGTATACCCAGAAAACCATAACAATGACAAACGGGAGTACGTAGCTAATAAAAAAGTCGGCGTAGCCCATGACGAAGTCAGTGGACTCAAAGTAACTAGGGCCATAGACCATCCAAGCTAGCGGTAAGGTCACCGCAATTATCCAGATGCTATCGATGATCGACGCTGCTGCGCGAATCCAGAAGCCTGCATACGTAACCTCGTGTTTGTTCGAAGCGAGATCTGATTCCGGGGTAGTGTAAATATCGGTCATTATTCAATCTCCCTTTTGTTTTATCCAGAAACTGACTTTGGCCGCGTACAAGCTATCATGAAAGGCCGATTTAGGTGAACTTAAGACGCCGGCGTTTCAAGCTTCGCTGGGTCCGAGAGTATTAGGTTCCACTTCTTTACGCTGATTTCTTCAAATACGCGCTCGATTGAGAAGAGGGTTTTCTGCCGCTATTTTTGTGGCCGTCTCAAAAGAATCGACATCTTAGACGAACAATCCGCCACTATCGTCCGCGAAAGGTCCGGCGAGCAAGAGGTTTCCCTCGTTAAGTAGTTTTCGCATGTACTCGCGATGTGCGGGGCGATGCGCAAGTATTTTCTGCTTGTCACTCGCGTGCTTCGCGTAGACCGTGAATTTCATAAATTTTCCTTCTTATGCAATAACGTTGGCATAATTATCCGATTATGCTTCTAATCAAAAATGTTGAGCCTACAAAGTCCGTCGAGATAGTTAGGCCATGCGAATGTTTCCCAAAACTGCCCCGACGGCCTTTG